>CAMYYT010000001.1 GCA_947303585.1 uncultured Pseudomonadota bacterium
CATATATCCAGCCAAAGGTTCTAGAACATGTTGCCATGGACGCGTAGCATACGGATTTCTTATTTCAACTGTCTCATTATTTTGGAAAGCACGTATACAATCAGGAATTAATCTATCTTTGGCCCAATCGCCACCACCAATAACATTTCCGGCGCGTGCAGTTGCCAATGCATACGGTTTTCCACCAGTCAAAAAAGACCTTCTATATGAAGAACTTAAAATTTCTGAACATCCCTTTGATGAAGAATACATATCATATCCCCCAAAAGGTTCATCTTCTTTATAACCTTCTGCTTTTTCTTTATTTTCATAACATTTATCTGTTGTCACATTTACAAAAGCACGAACAGATGGTGTTTTTCTCGCTGCTTCAAGAACATTTAATGTCCCAATAACATTTGTTTCATAGGTTAACACAGGTTCACTATAAGATAAACGAACAATAGGTTGTGCAGCAAGATGAAAAACTATATCTGGTTGATGTTTTTCAAAAAATTTATTTAATGTTTCACTATCACGAATATCTGCAATTTTACTATCTTGTAAAACATCTTCAAGATGTAAAACATCATACATTTTTTCTTTGGTATCAGGAAGCAAAGAATAACCAACAACCTTTGCACCCATATTTTTTAACCAAAAAGCCAACCATGACCCTTTAAATCCAGCATGTCCAGTAATTAATACTGTTTTATCTTTATAAATATTATTAAAAGCCATTTTTAACGCCCCTCTTGTTTATCCCATATATTCCATGGTGCTTGATTTTGATCCCATAATTTATTCAAATCTTGTTTATCTTTCAACATATCCATAGGACGCCAAAAACCATAATGTTTAAACATTCCTAATTTTCCGTCTTTTGCTAGATTTTGCAAAGGTGCTTTTTCAAAAATTACAGAATCATCGTTTTTAATATAATCAAAAACCTGCTGTTCACAAACAAAGAAACCACCATTTATCCAACTATTTTCATTTTTAGGTTTTTCTTGAAAATTAGTAACTGTTCCATCTTCTTTTGCTTCTACTATACCAAAACGTCCTTCTGGCTGAATAGCAGTCAATGTAGCATATTTACCAGATTTTTTATGAAAATCTATTAACTGTGGAATATTTACATCACTTACACCATCACCATAAGTTAACATAAATGGTTCACCGTTTGTATACGGCTTAGAATAACGTATACGACCACCGGTCATCGTATTTTTTCCAGTATCTAATATTGTAACTTTCCATGGTTCAGCATGATTATTATGAACAATTTGTTTACCATTTTGTAAATCAATTGTTATATCAGAACTGCGCAAAGAATAATTTGCAAAATAATCTTTGATAACTTCTTGTTTATATCCACCAAGGATAATAAAATCATTAAATCCATAATGCGAATATATCTTCATAATATGCCAAATGATTGGATAACCGCCGATTTCAACCATTGGTTTTGGTTTAATAGATGTCTCTTCCCCTAATCTTGTACCAAGCCCCCCTGCCAAGATCACAACTTTCACTTTATTACCCTTTTGTTTTTAATTTTATGTTAAGAAAAAGATTTCTGTAAAATTTTGGTGTTAATACACGAAAAATTCTACGAAACATTAGTTTTAAAAGTTTAAATATTGATATTTTTTTATATTCAACATCTAAAAATTTATTCAAATAACAAGAATCCATATATAAACCGCGGAAATCTGCAATAGAAAAACCAAAATGTTTATATACATCATCACAAAAATCATTATTATTCATCGCATTATATAAATACAAATATCCAGACACAACAAACGATAAATTTTTACTTTTCAAATTATGAATCGCTAAAATAAATGGTATATATTTTTCATCACCTTCACTTAAATTTTCAACATAAGAAACATCACTACATAAATATTTTACTAAATCAATATCTTTTATATTATTAAAAGTATTAGTAAAAGCTATATTTTCGAGTATTAATCCCGAACCAAATACCCGTGAAGTTTGATTCATATGTATACGATAATCTATCAATTTATCATCGATTTTACATATAGAATACCCTTTAATTAACAAATCTGCCCATAACATACCATCAAAATGCATAATAAAAGTATTGTCTATATTCAGATTACATAATACTTCTTTTTTCATCATTACTGTTGTATAACAAATAATATTTTTACCATCTAATAAAGATTTTAATAAACTTTTTCTACTAAAATCAGAATATCTAATAAAATCAAAATCTTTGTTTATTACAGGATTACCTAGTTTATCTATAAAATTCAAATCAGAACAAACACAATCACAATCTGAATTTTTTTCCATAAAATCAACCAATTTCGACAAACAATTACTATGCATAACATCATCAGCGCAAAGTAATCTTACATATTTTCCATGCATTTGTTTTAATGCTAATTTCATATTATACCCACTGCCAGCACCAAGATTTTTATCAACATCAATATGAACAATTCTTTTATCATCATAAGAATGTGCTATTTTCCTGGAATCATCTGTAGAAGCGTGATTTAATAATATTAACTCAAAATCAACAAAATCCTGGTTTAACACAGCCTCTATCGCGGTTTTTAAAAAATCCGCATCATTATAATAAGGCAAAAACACAGAAACCAGTGGTGATTTCATATTAAAAACTCTTTTATCATATGATTAAAATCACCAATATGATATAATAAAAAAAATAAAAGTCAATATAGAAAAATACTAAATTTTAAATTGTCAATCGCGCTTATTTTAAGCATTTTTTTAATGTTTCACCAGTATTATTTAAATCTACATATTTATTTCGAATCTCTTCATCTGCTTTAATACGTTGTTTAAGTAAGATTATATTAGGATGATTTTGTAATTGTTCATTTAATTTATCTATAGAATCTTCTATATCATCTTCATTCTTTACAAATATAGGTATTATTGATTCAGAAGCTATTTGTATAGATTTTTTGAACATATCATTATTATCTTCTATGACGGATAAATAAGCACGTATATGCTCATCTTCATGCTGTAAAATAGCGTTATATGCACAACTATCTGGTTTATAAGCTATATCTATTTGAACCGTAAAATCAGAATACCCAATAATTGCATCTATATTTTTCAATGCGACACAAAAACCGTCTTCAATAGAAGTAATATCAACTGTGATTTCAAATTCATTAACTAATGTAGCAATTACATCACCATGCAAAGCATCAGTATGTTCAAACGGTTGTATAACATTTTTTTCCCACACAGGCTGTTTTACATTAATATTCGGAGACAACTTATAATCCAAACATTCATCTGAAGCGTTCGCGACAGATATAAATAAAAAACATTGAAATAAAAATATAAATATATTTTTCATACTATTTAATCTATAGAAATAAAGTTCATAGAATTTTTTCTTTCCTTGAAAAAATCATCACATTTATATATTTTATATTGATCTCCGCGTGTATCTATTTTTAAATTTTCTTCATCTAATTCGTCAGTTATCTTTTTTAAGAATTTAACAACATCTGGATGATTTTGTAATTGTTCTGTTATTTTTTTACCAACATCAGATTTATCATCTTTATTTGAAATATAAACAGGTTCAATAGAATTAGCAACATTTATTAACAAATTTTCTTTGATATTTTCTAAATTAGAATCTAAAACTTTTCTACCTGCTTTAATATGGTCTTTTTCATGTTCTAAAACATAATTATAAGCACAACTGTTATCTTTTAAATCTTTATCTATAACAATATCAAATGAAGGATATATAACATCTATATCAATTCCACGCAAAGACACACAATATCCATCTTTTACTGGTATTATCACAGTATAATCTTGAAATTTATATCCTGGCTTTAATACAGCATAACCTAGTATACCTTCAAGATTTTCCTTTGATTTTGTTATATTAACTTTGTCATCTATGATTTTATTAACATTTATTTCTGGATTATACTTAAATTCAGAACAAATATTATCAGCAAACACAACACTGGGAAAACAAAATAGAACAAGAAAAAAATTTCTTAATAACATAAAAAATCAACCTTGTTTTTTAAGATATTCTTCTACAAAATTATTTCCGTATTTTTTATACAATTCTTCTGCCAATAAAACAGACGAACGTCCAGATTCAAAAAGTTTCAACATATTTCCTAATCCACCTAATTCAGTATTCAAAATCACAGATTCATTATTCACAGGGCGCGATAATAAAACTGCGCGTTTAAGGTTTGGATAAGCTTGCCCCTTAATAAACGCCATTTCTAATGGATTTAAATTCCATTTTTCATAATCTGCAACATCAGCTGCAGGATTACGGAAGAATAACACAGTTTGCGCTTGACCACGAACAACATCACCTATACCTAATTTATCAAGAACATTGGCGCGTTGGAATGCAACCATATATGCTTGACGATTTTTACGACCTTCTTGAAGACCAGCAATAAAGTTATCACGAAACATCTTGTTTTCCAACATTGGCGCAGTTTCATCAATCATAATCAAAGACGGATTTCCACCAGATACAGTAATTGTGTTTATTCTGTGTAAAATGTAAGATATCACAGCCGGTGCTAAAATTTCATCTTGTAAAATATCAGTAAAATCAAATGTAGTAAGTCTTGATTTTAAATCAAGTGTATCATCATCTTCATTAAATATATCACCATATTGAAGTGGATCTACCCATTTTTTTAATTCTCCGCGCATCTTACCACTTGATGAAAAACAACTTTCATAAAGATTTTTTAATAATCTATCCTTGTCATATAAATAATCAAAATTAACAGATACAGCACGCGCAATTTCATCCATAGATTCAACATCATTTTGTCCAGTAATCATAGAAAACCACCTGCGTAAAAACGCACGATTAGCGGCACTATCAGATATTTTTAATGGATTCAAATGTGTTAAAAATACATCTTTACTTGCATCTTTTTCTTTACCATTCATAGTTACATATCTTCCACCAACAGCCAAAGTAAATATTTCTGCACCTTTGTTTCTATCAAAGAAAAATGCTTTTAATTTTCTATGTCTTAAAGATTGAGCAATTAAAAATGAAAATAATGTTGTTTTACCACCACCAGTTGGACCAATAGTTAAAGTATGTCCAACCGCTGCTGGTTTATCAGAAACATGGAATTGGAATTGATATGGTGTTCCTTGGGCTGTTGGAAAAACCACCAAAGGTCCTGGACCCCAATCACAATTTTCTATACCTTTTGGCATAGACGACAAAGGTATACTTGTAGCAGCAGTTCTTGATAACATCTTAAAACTACGTGGAAAAGTATTAAAACCAGGTAGTTGAGCAAAAAACGAAACCTTTGAAGCAAATTTTTCAACTACAGGTGACACACCAAAAGACGCGGCTATTTTCTTAAATTCACTAATATTTTCATCTAATTCATCTAATGTTTTTCCAAATAAAATAAATAACGGATAATAATCTACTAATGTTTGCGAAGCTGTTTTATTTTCATCCATTACTGATTGAGCTTCACTTAATTGTTCAGTAGTAGATTCTTCTGTTTCATCTGTCATTGTAGATTTATGTTGCTTTATTAATATATCAACATCAGCGGCAGTTAAAATATGAATAGCATTCATACAAATCATTTCACATTGTATAGTGTATATAGTATCAAAAAATTCTTCATCCATATAATCTGGTGCCATTTTAAAAGACAACATCGCAGCATATCTTTTATCATTACCACTACTATATTCAACAACACCATTATCATCAAATTCAACTTCATCTACCGTGACATTCATAGATATATCATCATCACATCTTTTAACTATAGGCTTGCTAACAGGAGATAAAATTCTACCAAAAAATGTAGCCATATTATCAAGATTATCATTTTTTAATAACACAGGCTTATATGCAGCCAACATAGATTCTACATAATTACAACATTTATCTAATTTTTCGCGATTATTAGCCCCGTTCACAGATATAACAACATAATAAGTATTATTATAAATTTTTAAACCTTGATTATCCCATTTGTCATATATCATTTGTAATGTTTTTTGATCAAATTCATAATTTCTTTTTTCATCAACAAAATCACGAACAGTAAAAAATCTGAAACAAACGCTAGGATCTTGAATTTGATTAAATAATTGAGCCCTTAAATCTAAAAATTTTTCACGATTTTTATCGTCCATTATATTATTTTGAATACCATTTATTCTATAAACACGCACCAAAGAACCATCTGTTATAGACAAAGAATCATCTCTATAAACTTTATCAAAAGGCAAATAATCAGAATATTTCATATAACCAAATTTTGGAAAAAATTTCTTCGTTATCAAAGGAATATATATTAACAAAATCAAAAATACTAAAAAAGCTGACATAATAACTGTCGCGAACACTAAATCAGCGGATGCATTATTACCAGCAAAATAATTAAATATCTGTTCCATTTTATACAACCAACTTTCTCGGTATTTTATTTGTAGATAATCTTATCTTTGATAATATAATTTGCGCCATCTGAGAGTCTTTTTTTGAAAAAAAAGCCAATATAATATGAGATATAAACAGCCCAGCAATAAAAAACAAAGCCATCCACATCGGAATAGTCTTTGCAAATATTAATAAAACAACCATAAAAATAATAAAAGATAAAAACCAAAATACAAAATTCAACAATGCCAATGTATAAGGAACATTGAATATTTTTGGCGGATTTGCTAAGGCTTTTAAGACTTTTTCCTTCAAATTTTCTCTCCTAATGATTTTATTATAACAATTTCAACTTTTTTCAACAAGTATAAAATAAAAAGATTAAATTTTGTTAATTTTGTAAAAAAATCGATTTTTTTCAACAAGTTAAGTTTTTTGTTATTTTTTCAACATTTTAATAAAAAGCGGCTAAAAATCAGGATTTTTTTGTTGAAAACCTGTTAATTAAAAGTTAATAGATTTTTTCAACAAAATAAACAGCTATAATAAAAACAACAATAAAATATAATAAATATTTGATTTTTTATAAATCTAGTTTATAATCGCTTGGTAAAAAGGATTTTGACATGAAATTTTTAAGTTCTTTGAAAGCTTGGAAAAAACGCGGAAATATTAAACAAATTCGCCGTGGTAAACAAGTTATATTAATAGACCCATCTAACCCAAAATTAAAGGCTAAACAGGGTTTCAAGAAAAAATAATATATCCAAATGGATGATATTTTTATACCCAGAACACTGGGTATTTTTTTTATTCCTCAAGAAACGCTTGTTCTAAAACCTGTTTAATTTCTGTTTTGGATAACCCGGAAGTTTGTAAATAATATATCTGATTTTTATGTGGTTTATACAAAGACGCAGAATGTGCAGCGTTTTTTGGTATACTATTTATATACTGTATTGGTTTCATAATTATTTTTGAATCTTTATCGGCCATAACATTAAAAGATATATCAGAATCGCATCCATTTATATTATTTTCTATTTTTGCGACACCGATTAATTCATTTACAGAATTCTTATACGCAGCCACACGACTTTTTATAAAAATACCGGTATTTTCCGATAAATGTTGACCAAAAACATTAATTTTCAAATCATTATGATTTTTTATGATTACTTTACCATCAAAAACACTATTTTTTCCGGCATTTTTAACAAAAATATTCAAAAAAGCCGGTTTTGTATTAGAAACTTTAAAACTCATAAAAACCCGGCTATTTTCAACATTTATATCTATGTTAAAATCTATATTACCGGCAATTTCACCAACATATATAATATGTACCGGCAATTTTGAATTTTTATTTATCGAAATTTTATTTTGTTCTTGGTTGAATTCAGCACTTTGATATTCAGATAAATCTTCACAAAAAACACCGTCGCGAAAAACCAAAGTTTCAGCCTCAAATGTTTTTATATTGAATTCTTGCCAAAGGTATGACATATTTAATCCTGTAATTTACAAATATAATAACTAAAAAATAAACAAAAAACAACTTAATTGGTGAAAAAATATGGGATTTAATTGTGGTATTGTGGGGCTTCCTAATGTTGGAAAATCTACATTGTTTAATGCATTAACTCAAAGTGCGGCTGCTGACGCTCAAAATTATCCGTTTTGTACAATAGAGCCTAATACAGGTCGTGTAGTTGTTCCTGATGCAACTTTGCATAATTTGGCACGTGTTGCTGGGGCAGAAAGAATTATACCAACTCAACTAGAAATAGTTGATATTGCAGGTCTGGTCAAAGGGGCATCTGCCGGTGAAGGTTTAGGAAATAAATTTTTATCAAATATTCTTGAAACAGATGCAATAATTCATGTAGTAAGATGTTTTGAAAATGATGACATAGTCCATGTTAATGGAAAAATAGATCCGTTATCAGATATAGAAACAATTGAAACTGAATTAATGTTGGCTGATATGGAAAGCCTTGATAATCAAATAAAAAAACTTGAAAAGAAAGTTCATGGTCAAGATAAAAATGCTGCAAAATTATTAGCTGATGCGAACAATATAAAATCAGGTCTGGAAAAATCTGTTCCTGCACGCGACATAAAAGTTGATTCTAAACCCTTTAATTTATTAACTTCTAAACCAGTGATTTATGTGTGTAATGTTGAAGAAGATGCTGCAAGTAAGGGAAATAAATATTCAGATATGGTGCGTGAAAAATTCGAAAACAAAGCCCCAGTTTTAATAATATCTTCAAAAATAGAGATGGAAATAGCTCAAATTGTAGATATAAATGAAAGAAAAATGTTTTTGAATGAATTAGGATTAAATGAATCAGGTTTAGACCAGGTTATACATACTGGATATGATACACTAGGATTACAAACATTTTATACAGTTGGACCCAAAGAAGCACATGCTTGGACTATTAACAAAGGTATGACTGCGCCTCAGGCGGCTGGAAAAATACACAGTGATTTTGAACGCGGATTTATACGCGCAGAAATTATATCACCATCAGATTATATTGAATATGGTGGTGAAGTCGCTGTTAAAGAAGCTGGAAAAATGCGTCTTGTTGGCAAAGAATATATTATGCAAGACGGCGATATTTGTCATTTCTTGTTTAATGTATAAAAATTAAGAAAATACCGGTAAATGCCGGTATTTTTATAAAAATAATAAAAAATAAAAAAAGCCGGCTTTTTTGATAAAAATGTTCAAAAAGGCCGGTAATTTTTATTTGTTATTCATATCTAACAACATTTCAAGTTTTCTATTAGATTCTTCAATTTTTTTATTCAAATCTTCTAATAATTCGCTGTCGTATTTTTCCCCGTTCAAAGCGTTTTTTAATAATTGTTGTTTTTCCGATTCTAATTTTTGTGTATACCTTTGTAATTTGAAAGAAACAATAAATTTTTCAGCATTTTCTAAATCAAGACTAGTTTTTTGAACATTATCATCAAAAGATATATTTAATGAAGTTAAAAAATCTATATATTTTTCAGTTATTTCTGGATAAGTTTGAACAATAGATTTTATTAAATTTATTGTCATAACATCTATATCAGGTAATTTCACATCAGGTTTATATTCTTGTTTTTTCCATTTATGCCATTGATTGAATTTTCGTGAATTATATTCTTCATTAATTTCATTTTGGAAAATTTTATCTTGAATTTTTGATATACAATCTTTTAAATATTTTTCAGCACTAGTACGTCCGCCAGGTGTGTTCACAAGATAATTTTTATTAACACTTTCCCATAAAAAATCTATCAAAGGTGTGGCGTTATCTATGATTTTTCGCATAGCACTTTCACCTTGATTTTTTAATATTTCATCAGGATCTTTACCACCCGTAACAAATGCAAATTTTACTTCGCTATTTTCTCGTAAAAACGGTAAAACCAGCGTGCACGCCCGTATAGCGGCTTTTTGACCAGCATTATCACCATCGAAACAAAATACAATATTTCGATTAGATTTACATAAAATTGCAATATGATCTTCGGTTAATGCGGTCCCAAGAGGTGCAACAGTTTCTGGAAAACCATGCATTTGCATTTGAATTGCGTCTATTTGACCTTCAACAATAATACTGCGGTTATTTTTATGAATAGCGTCGCGCGCAAAATTAAATCCAAATATAGTTTGTCTTTTGTGAAATAATTCTGTATCGGTTGTATTTATATACTTTGGTTCACTGCCATCTAAAGAACGACCAGAAAAAGCAACTATCTGCCCATGCGCATTAAATATAGGAAACATTAATTTATCCCTAAAAAAATCATAAGGACCATAATCACCAATTCTAACCAGCCCTGTTGCTGTTAATTTATCTATTTTTATATTATTAAAACGCGCAGAAATAATATTATTTTTTGGTGCATAACCAATACGATATTTTTTTATCATATCATCGCTAAAACCACGATTTTTAATATATTCTAACGCATGTTTACCAATATCTTGATATAATAAATCTTGATATATTTGTGTGGCTTTTTCGGTAATTTGAAAATAATTTTCTTCTGCTTCAATCTGAGCCTTTGATTTTACTTTATATTCTGGCATTTTTATACCCGCCATATCAGCCAGTTCTTTAATAGCTTCTTTGAAATCTATATTTTCAGATTTCATAGTGAAAGAAATAATATCACCATGTTCGCCGCAACCAAAACAATGATAAAATCCTTTTTCTTCATTTACAGAAAACGACGGTGTTTTTTCATTATGAAATGGGCAACATCCCCAATAATTTTGACCTTTCTTAGTAAGCTGTATACGGCGGGAAATAACATCTACCAAAGATAATCTTTGTCTTAATTCATCGGTAAAAGAATTATCATATTTTGCCAATTATTTTCCCCGTTTTACAAAAGTTTTTTTATTATTAATTAAATCAATCGCTTCATCTAATAAAGGTTGTTCTTTCACAGAAACATTTACACGATTACAAGATATATATGGTCCATATCTGCCATCACTGTAATAATATATAGGTTTATCATTTACAGGATTTTTACCAATTATTATTGGTTCAACTTTCTTTTTTTCACCGCTTAATAATTCTTTGGCAATATCCAAAGTTATGGTTTCAAAATTATATTTTTTCGCAGATACATTTTTTGAACCATCTGTAACATAAGGTCCAAATTTACCAATTTTGAAAAAGATATTTTCACCCAAATCTTTTTCTTTGATTTCATCTGTTTTTTCTTGGTTTTCTGGTGTATCTGGTGTATCAGATAATTTCATTGTATAATCACATTTTGGATAATTATTACATCCTATGAAAGCCCCAAATTTAGATAATTTTATACCTAAAACACCACCACATTTTGGGCATTTATCACCATTTTCTTTGAATAAATGAAAATTCATAAATTTATTTATATTATCTATGATGTCAGATGTCTTTATATTGCGTACAGATTCAATAGTTTCTTTGGTCGGATTCCAAAACGACTTTAACGAAGATAGTTTATCTTTTGTTCCATTTGATACATCATCCAAAGTGTCTTCTGTTTTAGCAGTAAAATTAACATCAACTAAATCTTTGAAATAATTAGATAAATAAGAAACAAGAACCCATCCAGCAGTTGTTGGATGAAAACGATGCTGTTTATCTTGTTCGACATATTTTCTATCAACGATAGTAGACATAATAGTTGCATAAGTTGATGGACGCCCAATACCAAGCTCTTCTAATTTTTTAACTAATGATGCTTCGGTAAATCTGGCAGGTGGTTGAGTCCAATGTTGTTCAGTTTTCAAAGATTTTATTTCGATATTATCACCGATATTTAATATTGGTAATTTTACATTATTATCATCTTCTGTATCATCTGTATCTTCAATATAAACTTTCATAAACCCATCAAAAGTTCGTGTTGTTCCAACGCAATGGAATAAAGAATTTTTTACTTCTATATCAACAGATACAGAATCAAATTCAGCATTTGTCATTTGACAAGCAATAGTTCTTTTCCAAATTAAATCGAATAATTTTAATTCATCACCAGATAAATTTGTTTGTAAATTTAAGAAATGTGTGGGACGAATAGCTTCGTGTGCTTCTTGGGCATTTTTAGATTTGGTCACATATACATTAGGTGTTTTTGGTAAAAATTTATCACCGTATTCTTTTGTGATATATTCACGAATTTCATTAACAGCCTCGATTGATAAATTTGTAGCATCAGTTCTCATATACGTGATAAATCCAGATTCGTATAATTTCTGGGCTGTTGCCATTGTGCGTTTAGAAGAAAAACGAAGTTTGCGTGCCGCTTCTTGTTGTAATGTTGATGTTGTAAAAGGCGCAGCAGCATGTCTTTGAACTTTTTTCTTTTCTATATTTGATATTTTTCCAATTGTGGGTGTTGATATATTTGATACTATTTCATCAACCATAGATTTATTTTCTATGGTCATTTTTTCAATTTTTTTACCATTATAATTTATAAGATTTGCATCAAATTCAATCTTGTTAAAATAACAATTAGCAGCCACAGACCAATATTCTTTTGCTTTGAAACTTTCGATTTCTTTTTCACGATCAACAACCAGTTTAACAGCTACGCTTTGAACGCGTCCAGCAGATTTACCAAGATTCCTTTTCCAAAGCAAAGGTGAAATTCCAAAACCAATCAAATAATCAAGAATTCTTCGAACAAGGTAAGCATCTACCAAATTATTATCTATTTCACGCGGATTTTTTAATGCTTCTATGACCGCATTTTTAGTAATTTCATGGAAAGCAACACGATAAACATTTTTACCTTTTAACACTTTGCGTGCTTTCAAAATATCATTTATATGCCAAGCTATGGCTTCTCCTTCGCGGTCCGGATCGGATGCCAAATAAATATTATCTGCTTTTTTTAATTCATCAGTTATAAGTTTTAATTGTTTTTCTTTGCCAGGCATAATTTGCCATTTGGGTTTAAATTCATGTTCTGTATCAACACTACCACTTTCTGGAACCAAATCGCGCACATGTCCCACAGACGCGACAACACGCCAACCTTTCCCCAGGTATTTTTCAATAGTTTTAGCTTTTGATGGTGATTCTACGATTAATAAATTCATTTTTTAAAACCCCCTGGATGATAACTGTTGATCTTTGTGGATGTGAGCATTTTGACATAAACCAAAACCAAAAAGCAAAGAAATCAAACTGCTTCCACCAAAAGACATTAATGGCAAAGGAACACCCACCGTAGGCAATACCCCTAAAACCATAGATATATTTATAAAGTAATAAATGAAAAAGTTCAACATAAAACCAAAACATATTAATTGTCCAAAACGATTTCTGCATGTTTTTGCCGCCCAAAAAAGCATAATTACAATAAAAGTATATATCATTAAAAGCATAAAAGCACCGATAAAACCAAATTCTTCACCCATCATAGTAAATATAAAGTCAGTTTGTTTTTCTGGTAAAAAAGATTGTTGAGATTGTGTTCCAGACATATATCCTTTGCCAATAATACCGCCAGAACCAAAAGCTATTTTTGCTTGATTAATTTGATATCCAGCACCTTTGGCATCTATTTCAGGATTTATAAAAGTGATAATTCGTGATCTTTGATAATCATGCATTGCGCCATACCATACTGCTGGCAACGCTAAAATTCCTAATATCCCAGCAATTAAAAACCATTTTTTATTTGCACCAACAATATAAAACATCCCAACAGTAATCAAAGCCAAAGATATACCAGTCCCTAAATCTGGCTGTGCACAAATAAGAACAAAAGGTATAAAAAGCATACAAATAGGGATAATATAGTTTTTGAATTGGGATAATTCCACACTATTTTGCCAAGCAAAATACCGCGCCAAAGCAATCACAAGAGCAATTTTTATAAATTCTGATGGTTGAATATTTATTCCACCAAATGAAAGCCATCTTTGTGCGCCCATACCTACATCACCCACAAAAGTGACTAAAACTACTAAAATAAGAGCCACTGCATAAATAAAATAAGCTGATTTTATCCAAGTTTTTATGTTTGAAAAAGCGGCTATGAAAAATATGAACATACCAAAAATAATTTTCAATAATTGTGACATAGCAAATGGCGCCCAAGATCCACCACCAGCGCTGAATAAAACAAGAATAGAAAAAGCAAGAACAACACACATAGGAATAAATAATGCCCATGAAAAACGTGACAGTTTTTCACCAAAAGTCATCATATTCGCATTAGAAACCCGAGTTGTTGTTACCATTTTATTTTAATAACTCCTTCATAACATCTGCTGTTGCATGTGCAGCTGGGGAAGAACCACCAGCATGTTCCATAATTACGCATACGACATATTCTGGGGCATCCGTCGGTGCATATCCAACAAATAAACCATGATTACGCAAATTCCATTTTAATTGACTATTTGTTAAAACACCAGTTTCACGTTCGGCTTTTGAAATATTACGCACCTGGGAAGTCCCTGTTTTACCACCCATTTTTTTACCGTTTACATTTATAGCACTGCCAGATGCTGTTCCACCTTTTTGTGTAACTTGTTCAAGACCTGTTAATACATGCTTGATATTTTTTGCTTGTAATCCAAGGTTTCTAAAATTAGGTTTTTTATTAGAATATATTAAACGCGGTTTTACTTCTTTGTTAGATACAACGCGTGCCAGCATTACTGCCAATTGTAAACAATTAGTTAAAATAAATCCTTGGCCAATGCCGGAAATAATAGTATCACCATGAACCCAAGGTGCGCCTATATTTTTTTCTTTCCATCGTCTATCCGGTATTATTCCTGGCATTTCATGTGCTAAAATATCATCCATATATTTTTGATTAAGTCCTAATTTTAATGCCATATTTTTAATAGCATCAATACCAATACGCAACGCTAGTTGATAAAAATAAATATCGCAAGAATGTTTTAATGCGCCATATAAATCAACATAACCATGTCCATGTTTTTCCCAACAATGATATTTATGATCACCATATTCCCAATATCCCGGACAAAATACTTTTTCATTTGGTGATATCGCGCCACTTTCAAGTGCTGCCAGTGCCACCACAATTTTGAATGTTGATCCAGGTGGATATAAACCTTCGATAGTTTTATTCATAAAAGGTTTTGCAACATCAGTCAATAATGATGCAATATATTCTTCGCCATCATCGGTCTTAAAATTATTAGGGTCAAAACTGGGGGTCGAAGCCATAGCCAGAATATTTCCTGTTTTAATATCCAAAGCAACGCCGCAACCTGCCCTGTTCATAGCCAAAGAATCATATAAAACTTTTTGAACATTTTCGCGTATAGTTGTTTTTATATCCTTACCAGGTATTGGTTCAATAAATTGAGATTTATCTTCACCTGTGACACGTCCCACAGCATTAGCAACCAACACAGTTTGTCCATGAATTCCTGCCATATCGTCGTTAAATCTTTTTTCAAGACCATTTATACCAGTTGTAAAAAATGGCGTATTTGGAACTGGTTTTTGAGGCGCACCAACATAACCAAAAACTTGTGCACCCGCAGGACCCATTTCGTATACACGCGAAAAACCATTACCAATATAAATACCTGGAATATTTTTTGCTGATAATTCAGCCAAAGTATTCCAATCAGAATTTTCAGTAATTAACACAGGTTGAAAAGGTTGTTGTTTTTTTATGGTTTTCCAGATTCTATCAACTGTTTTTTTACGTAATTTTAATTCAGATTCAACAGTATTAACAACAGATTCTATGTCTTCTGCTTCTTCTGGAACAAAATAAATTCGATATATCGGAGCATCTCGTGAAATAACGCTGCCGCTTTCAGATAAAATATTACCGCGCTTTGGCATAGTATTTTGAATACGAAAAGAATTGTTTTCGCTCTTTTTCAAATATTCTTTATAGTTAAAAACTTGCATTTGCAACATACGCAAAACCAAAAACGAAGTTAATATTGCACCACCTGTTAAAAACAGTGCGCTGCGTCTGTCAAAAGTGCGTGCTACTTCGGTATCTATCATCGTTTTGCCCAATTATCTATGGATGTTACAGGTGTATATAAAATACTTAACCAGATAAACAACCATACATTATTTATAAAATTCATCCAAGTTAGTCCAGAAAATATTAAAAGTATTACACCTGTGCCGATAAACACCATAAAAACCTTTAATGCATTGTTATCAGCATTTTGCATATCTATATAACTTTGAAATCCATTTATGGCATAAAACAAACAAAATAAAATAGTCCAAAGCAAAGGTAAATCACATCTGTAATCTATTAAAAAACAAAACAATAATCCAAAAAAAGTAAATCCATGTATATGTCTGACAAAAGTATAATAAAATATTGGTATTAACGCTAAAATACCTGCTGGATTCCAAAAATACACAGACAGGCGCCACAAAAAAATCGTCATTAAAAATGGCAAAGACTTTTTTAAGATATATACAATATTGTACATTATTTATAATAACCTTGGTCGTTGTATTGTAATACCATCACGCGTGATACATCTGTTGGGCGCAATACATCTACATTTTTTTCATCAATCATATCTCCGATATAAATTCCCGAAGGAAGAACACCACTAATATTACTTGTTATAATCTTTAACCCTTTTCTGCCAACAAACAAAGTATCATTAAAGAAACCAATAGATGCATTTGATTTACCGTTTCCTTGTAAAAATCCAGAAATATCAGAACCAGTTATTCTGACTGCTATGTTGGTTTTATTATCAGTCAAAGAACGAACACGACAAAACTGTGAACCACAATCAACTATCACCCCAACAAGACGATTATCTAAAGATACCACAACCATGCCTTTGTCTAATCCTGCTCTTTTACCACGATTAATCAAAAAAGTGCTGTGATGAAAAGCAGAATCATCAAATTGTATTTCTGCAATTACAGTTTTGAACGGAGATGCCTTTTTTATTTCTATCTCTTGTTCAAGTTTTTTATTTTCTTCTATTGCTATATCACAATTGTTTTTATTAGCCAGCGCTTCATTTAATTGAACACGTAATACTTTATTTTCTTTGCGTAAACTTGCTGTTTCTTTGATCCAATCGGCGCTTTGACCAACTATACGTACAGGCCAAGTTACGACATCTCCAACAACATGTGCCACAGGCAACACAATATGAGCCAAACCGTTCATAATTGCATAATCAGGTTTAGCCACCATTATATATATGATGAATACAGGCAAAGCAGCCGTTGCAATGGCTGCTTTTATAAACTTTATTAACCTATAAGATGATTTATCGCCTATCATGCCAGACACTTTAAACGCAAAAAAATTAATATTCAATAAAAACTTGATTTTTCTTTTTATTATGGCACAATATTGGCAACCGACATGGCAAGGCATTGCCACGAGGGTACAAATAAAAGGATAAAAAATGCCAAAAATGAAAACAAAATCGTACTTGAAAAAACGTGCGTCTATGACTGCAAGCGGTAAAATCCGTGTTGCCAGAAACTCTCACCACAAATGTCTGTTGCATAAATCCAAACGTGCTAACAAAGCCGGGGCAAAGCCACAGTATTTGAACGATAACATGATGGGTCAGGCTAAAATCTTGGCTCCATACGGATTGAAATAAGGGGGTGTATCATGGCAAGAGTAAAACGTGGAACAACCGTTAAACAGAAACATAATAAGATACTTGAAAGAGCCAAAGGTTATTTGGGTCGACATCATTCAACTTATCGTGCTGCACGTGAAAAAACCGAAAAAGCGGGTCAATATGCATATCGTGATCGTCGTCAAAAGAAACGCGATTTTCGCTCACTTTGGATTGTTCGTATTAACGCTGCTGTCCGTCCAAACGGTTTAACATACAGCCAATTTATGAATGGTTTGAAAAAAGCAGGTGTCACATTGGACCGCAAAGTTTTGGCCCAAATGGCATATGATGCTGATAAAAATTTCAATACATTGATTGAAACAGCAAAACGATTTATTGCCGCTGAAGCAAAATAACGCTTTACGGCAGGCTTTTGTTTTGTCAAAATATAAGACCGTAGAGCATTACGGTCTTTTCATTTATAAATGTGTATAAACGGGGTAAATATGAAAAATAAAATAAAAAATGCCAAATCTTTGGAAGAATTACAGGTTTTGTATGCTGAAACTTTTGGTAAAAATGGGACTATGACCGCCAAATTAAAAAATATGGCGACATTGTCTAATGAAGAACGCGCAACAATAAACGCAGAAAACAGCGAATTGCGTACTTTGTTCAAAGATAAACAAACAGAATTAGAAATGGCTGCATTAAATGCTAAATTGGCAACTGAATACATCGATGTTACTTTGGACAAAGAACCAAAAAATCGCGGAACACTTCATCCGTTAACACAAAGTTTAAAAGAATTAGCAGCCATAATGGAATCTTTTGGTTTTACACTTTGGACTGGGCCAGAAATTGAAGATGATTGGCATAATTTTACTGCGTTAAATACCCCAGAATATCACCCTGCGCGTGATATGCAAGATACCTTCTTTTTGGAAAACGGTAATGTTATGCGTACACAAACCAGTGCAATTCAAATTCGTGCTATGGAACAACATGGTGCGCCGATAA
Organism: uncultured Pseudomonadota bacterium; assembly: GCA_947303585.1. Classification (GTDB taxonomy): domain Bacteria; phylum Pseudomonadota; class Alphaproteobacteria; order Rs-D84; family Rs-D84; genus Enterousia. Next base: position 18,552 of record CAMYYT010000001.1, read on the forward strand.
AGATATTTGCAATTGGTTCAACTTATAGAAAAGAATTAGATGCAACACATTCTGCGATGTTTGGGCAAATGGAAGGTTTATACATAGATAAAAATGTGACTATGTCCGATTTAATTGGGACATTACGTGCCCTGCTTTCAAAGTTTTTTGGTAAAGAAATAGAATTGCGTATTCGTCCATCTTATTTCCCGTTCACAGAACCATCTGTTGAATTTGATATGAAATGGGGTGATAAGTGGTTGGAAATTTGTGGCGCTGGTATGGTTCATCCGAATGTTTTGAAAAATTGCAATATAAATCCAGATGAATATCAAGGTTTTGCATTTGGATTTGGTTGGGATCGTATGGCAATGTTAAAATATGATTTGAATGATATACGCGCATTTTACGATGGCGATGTTCGTTGGTTAAAAAACAGTGGATTTTAATTAAAGGGGTAAAAAATGAAATGGTCTTATGAATGGTTAAAACAATATTTAAAAACAGATTTAACCCCAGAACAAATAGCAGATAAATTAACATCTATTGGTTTAGAAGTAGAAGGTCTGGAAAATCCGATTTTACCAATCGCTGCAAAAATTGTCGAATGTAAACCACATGAAAACAGTGACCATCTACATGTATTAAAGGTGGATGATGGAAGTGGGACTTTGCGTCAAGTGGTCTGTGGTGCGCCAAATGCCCGTGTTGGTTTAATTTCTGCGCTGGCAATACCGGGGTGTAAAATTGGTGATATGGTAATTCAAAGCGGAAAATTACGCGGTGTATTATCAGACGGTATGATGTGCAGCGGTAAAGAATTAGGCATAAATGAAGACCACAGTGGTATCATCGAATTAGATGAAAAGAAAGAAAAAATAGGTGAACCAATATCTGCGTTGTCTGGAACTGGTTCTGCGGTTTTTGAAACTTCTATTACACCAAATCGCCCAGATTATTTATCTTTGCGTGGAATTGCGCTGGATTTATCTGCGGCTGGTGCGGGTGAATTTATCGATGAAAAAATCAACGAATTAAAAGAAGTTAAGGGAAACCGCAAAGTAAATTTATTGGCTGGGGACGCTTGTCCAACATATCGCTTCTGCGAAATTCATGGAATTAAAAATACGCCATCTAATAAAACAATTCAAAATCGTTTGTTGTCGGCTGGTATAAATCCAAAGAACGCAGCAATTGATGCTACAAATTATATTTGTTATGATTTGGCACAACCTATGCATTGTTTTGATGCTGATGAAATTGTTGGTGATATAACAGTTCGTATGGCAAAGCAAGGTGAAAAATTCACAGACCTTTTTGACAATGAACACGAATTAAATGAAAAAGATTTGGTTATAACTGATGATGCTGGGATACTTGCTTTGGCTGGTGTGGTTGGCGGAAAACGTGCATCTACAACAGATAAAACAACAAATATAATTCTGGAATCTGCGTATTTTAACCCAGTGTTTGTGCGTAAATCATCAAAGAAAATCGGTTTATCAACAGACTCTTCTTATCGATATGAACGCAATATAAATCCAAATGGAACTTTGCGTGCTTTGTCAAAGGCTGCAAAAATAATAATGGATACATGTGGTGGTAAAATAGTAAATGTATCAGTCGCAGGTCGTGCGTCCTATACGCCGGAATCTGTGGTATACAATCCATCATTACTTAAACAAAAAACAGGTATTGAATTAGATAAAAAAACGCAAAAAGATATTTTGAAAAAATTGCATTTTGATGTCAAAGAAAACGCAAATGGCGATTTTGAAATTATACCAAACCCACAAAGAACAGATATTGTAATACCTGAAAATATCGTGTCTGAATTAGTTCGTATTTATGGTTATGATAAAATCGGTTTAAAAGAAATGCCAGAAAACACGATGAAACCAGTTCACAAAGATATGGATGTTCCATTAAAACAAAAATTAGCAAATCGTGGTTTGAACGAAGCAGTCACTTTTGGATTTGGTAATTCAAAAATTGAAAAAATCTTAACAGATAAACCAATTATCAAAGTTGCTAATCCTATTATTAATGATTTGGATACGGCAAGAAACAATTTGATTGGTAATTTATTAATAGCGGTTGCGAATAATGAAAAACGCGGTTTCCCAGATATTAATATATTTGAATTAGGAACAGTGTTTGATGGTGATAAACCAGGTGAACAACATACATCAATTTGTATAATTCGCAGTGGCATTACATCACCAAAACATTGGCAAAAACGCAATCGTGCAATAGATGTTTTTGATGTCAAGGCTGATTTAGTATCGCTTCTTGGCGCACAAAAATATACAATTGAAACAGATAACGCGCCACTTTGGGCGCATCCATACAGATATGGTCGCATAGTCCAAGGTAAAAAAGTTTTGGCAGAATTTGGACAATTACATCCATCCATAGCTAAACAAATGCATATTAAAACAAATGTATTTGTTGGTTTGGTTGATGATATTGAGAATTTACCGGTATCACCAAAGCATAAAAAAATACCGATGACTGATTTTATGCCGATTACACGCGATTTTGCGTTTGTTGTGGATGCAAATTTTGCGGCTGAAAAAATAGTATCGGCTGCTTTATCAGCAGATTCAAAAATTGCAGATGCCATAGTATTTGATGCGTTTGATATGGGTGATGGTAAAAAATCGGTTGCTTTCACAATAACCATTTACCCAGAACAAAATATGACAGATGTTGATTTATTAAAGATTCAAGATTCTGTTATAAAAAATGTAGAAAAAAAATGTAATGCAAAATTACGCGCATAAGAAAAACCGCCGTACAGGCGGTTTTTTGTTTTATAATTTTATCTTATAATATGATTATTCGCCATAATAAGTGATTCTATATCGCGATTCAATTCACATGCGTTAATTATTCTTTCTGCATCTTTGCCATAGAAAGTATAAGGCACAGATTTTTTTGAAATTACATTAACGCCGCTTCCTTTGACCAGTTTATTATGGTGTTCTATGCCTGGTAAACCAAAGGCTTTGGCTTCATTAAAACATTCTACATACCATTTATCGTATGAAACTTCTATACCATTGATGTTGTATTCGTATCGCATAACAAAACTTGCACCAATTGGCGCATAATTTCTATTTTTGAAAATAAGACATTGAGTATTTGGATTTTTTACAGAAAATTCTACAAATTCTTTAACTTTATCGCGTTGAGTGAACATAATAAACCTTTTTGTTTTGTCCCATTCTCATCTGCGCAGAGCATATTGTATAAGAATATGATAAAAAATCAACAGATTACTTGATTTTCATTAAAAATAATTGTATAAATAGACACATGAACAAAAAAGCGATAATTATCATTAAATAACTGGCACTGCGCTTTGGCGGTGGCTGGGGCGCATATGGCGCCTTTTTTTAATGCAACCAAGGGTAAATACAATGGCATACACAAAAACAGAACCAAAAGTGAATTTTGCTGAATTGGAACACAAAGTAATAGATTTTTGGCGTGAAAATGACACTTTTCATAAATCTTTGAATAAAACCAAAATGGGCGAAGAATTTAATTTCTATGATGGACCACCGTTTGCAAATGGTTTGCCACATTGGGGGCACTTGGGGGTAAGTGCGATTAAAGATATGGTATCACGTTATCAAACAATGCGCGGAAAACATGTTGTTCGTGAATTAGGTTGGGATTGCCATGGTCTGCCAGCAGAAAACAGCGTTGAAAAAAAGCAAGGACGCAGTGCAAAAAATATCGTTGAACAAGACGGCATAGCGGCTTTTTGTGATATGTGTAAAAAAGATGTTATGACATACACTAATGAATGGTTGCGTTTTATTGAACGTATTGGTCGTTGGGTTGATGGTGGTGATGAATTTGGTTATCGCACTATGGATAAAAATTATATGGAATCAGTAATTTGGGCATTGAAAAAAATGCATGATATGGGATTGCTTTACAAAGATTTCAAGGTTAACCCTTTTGATTGGAAATTTGGTACAGTTTTATCCAACAGCGAAGCGTCCAGCGAATACCAAGATATCGTTGACGATACAGTGACAGTATGGTTTGAATTGGAAAATGGTGACAGGGCTATTGCATGGACAACAACGCCATGGACTTTGCCGGCTAATTCTGCGTTGGCGGTTAACCCAAATATGGAATATGTAAGATTGCGTCACGAAGATGGGTCTGTTTATGTTATGGCAAAATCACGTGTAAACGCATACGATAAAATCTTTGCCAGTTCAGAAAATCTTGGCACAGTAAAGGGTAAAGATTTGGTTGGATTGCATTATAAACCAATATTTAATTATTATAAAAATAGCGACCCATTGTTGTATCAAATCATATCTGCTGATTATGTTAGTGATGGGGACGGTACAGGTATTGTTCATATTGCACCAGCGTATGGCGAAGACGATTATTTAGCAGCCAAAGCTTTAAATCCAAAATTCCCAGTAATTTTGAATGTTGATGATTATGGTAATTTTGATAATACTGTGGTTGATTGGGCGGGTGAAAATATTTTTGAAGCTAATCCAAAAATCATAGATTGGCTGCGCCAAAACGGTATTTTGGTTAAAAAAGATCAACATAAACACAGTTATCCTTTTGGCCCGCGCAGTCATGAAAAACTGATTTATCGTGCAACGGACGCGTGGTATGTTGATGTTCCAAAAATCCGTGAACGTTTGGTTGAAATAACTAAAAATGAAACGAATTGGACCAGTGCAGGTAATCGTTTTATGGCATGGATTGAAAATGCACGTCCATGGGGAATTTCCAGAAATAGATTCTGGGGTGTTCCATTACCAATTTGGGAAAAAGATGGCGAATATAAAATCTTTGGTTCAATAAAAGAAATGGAAGATTTCTTTGGTGTAAAGATTGATGATTTACATCGTCCAACATTAGATAAATTAACAAAAGATGGTTGGCATCGTATAAGCGATGTGCTTGATTGTTGGTTTGAAAGTGGTTCTATGCCATTTGCTCAATTACACTACCCATTTGAAAATGCAGATAAGTTTGAAAAGGCTTTCCCGGCAGATTACATTATCGAAGGCCAGGATCAAACACGTGGATGGTTTTATCTGTTAATGGTTATGGCGGTTGCGTTGTTTGATAAACCCGCATTTAAAACAGTGTCAGTAAATGGTATGGTTTGTGATGAACAAAAAAGAAAGTTTTCTAAATCGTTACATAATTATGTTGATCCAACAGAGCAACTAGAAGCATACGGTGCAGATGCAATTCGTCTGTTTATCCAAGGCAGCAATTTTATGAAAGCTGAATCGGTCGGTGTTGACAAAGAAGGTTTGGTATTCAATGACACAATCAAGACTATTTTAACACCGCTTTGGAATGCATACCACTTCTTTACTTTGTATGCAAATGCCGGAAATATTACTGTTGAAAAAGAACCAGATTGTGAAAATTTATTGGATAAATATATCGTTGCAGAATTAAACGAACTTATCAAAACAACAACAGCATCTTTGAACGAATATAAACCAGATGTTGCAGTGAAAGAATTTGTTCGTTTCTTGGATATATTAAACAATTGGTATGTTCGTCGTAATCGTGACAGATTCTGGGATGAAGACGAAAGCGCTTTTGAAACATTGCATTATGTGTTGGTAAAATTCTGTACAATATTGGCACCTTTTGCACCGTTCATAAGTGAATATATCTTTAAGAATTTAACAGGCAAAGAATCTGTGCATTTACAAGATTGGCCAAAGGCGGGTGAAACAGATACTAAAATTTTACAAGATATGCGTCGTGTTCAAATGATAGTGTCCACAGGAAAACAATTGCGCGAACAATATAAATTGCGTAATCGTTTACCACTTCAAGATGTCACAATCGCTGGTGTTGATATGACCGAATACGCGGATATCATCGCAGATGAATTAAATGTCAAAGAAGTTAAATTCCTGGACAATATTAAATCTGTGGCAGATTCTTTCGTGTATTTAATCACACCAAAAATCGGTGCGCGTCTTGGCAGTGCTCTGAAAGAAATAATCCCATCGGTTAAACGCGGTGATTATACTTTGGACGGTGATAAGTTAGTTGTTGGCGAATATACTTTGAACAATGACGAATTTGAAAACCGTTTAACTGTCAAACAAGGTGTCAGTGGTGCCGCGTTGCCAGATAATACAGCTGTGGTTGTTTTGAATACTGAAATCAATGGTGAATTAATCGCCGAAGGTTTGGTAAACGATGCATTGCGTTTTATTCAAGATTCACGCAAAGCCGCGGGATTAGATGTATCAGACAGAATAAAAATGACCTATACAGCAGATTCTGGGCTTTATACAGCAATCGAGGCACACAAAAAACGTATTATGCATGACGCTTTGATTGTTGAAATGAATATTGGTGTGGCTGAACAATTCACAAAACAAATCGAAGATTATAACTTTGTAATTGATATTGAAAAAGCATAAATGACAAAACAGAAAATAACTCTTACACCGGATATTTATTTTGAAAATGTATGTCCTACATTGAATATGAATATCCGGTCAGAGTTGTATTCTACAAATGAATTTACTTTCGCTGTGGCGGTGATTTTATCTGCCCAGGCAACCGACAAGAAAGTAAACGAAGTGACACCTGACCTTTTTAAAATTGCATACAGCCCAGACAAAATGTTGGACTTAGGTTTAGACGGTTTAAAAAAACACATCAAAGTAATTTCTTTTTTTAATAACAAAGCGAATAATATCATTAAATTATCACAGCAATTAAAAGATAAAAACAGCAATTGTTCAAACTATAAATTTCCGCAAAAATATCACAATCGCAGCGAATTAATGAAATTGGCTGGCGTTGGTCAAAAGACAGCAAATGTGATAATGAATGTTCTTTGGAACGCGCCAAATATTGGGGTTGATACGCATGTGTTTCGCCTGTCTCATCGATTTAATTGGTGTAGCGACAAAGAAAACACACCAGAAAAAGTCGAAGAAAAATTATTAAAAATAATCCCACAAAAATATCATGCATTGGTAAATCATACAATGGTATTACATGGAAGATATACCTGCAAAGCACTTCATCCAAAATGTGAAAATTGCCCGGTAAATAAATGGTGTTGTGCAAGCGATAAAAAGATATAAAAATACCGGCATTCGCCGGTGTTTTTATAAATTTTATGGTGCCGGTTATAGGACTTGAACCTACGACCCCCTCATTACGAATGAGATGCTCTACCAACTGAGCTAAACCGGCGTGTCACGCAAATAATAACCAACAAAAACCTAAAATTCAAGGTTTTTATTTACCGCGCCCCTGTTCAATATGTTTCAAAAACATGGTTTCTAAAATTGCGATAGTTTCCAATCTTTTGTATTCAGGTGTGTCTTTGGGAAAAATCAATTCCGCGTTTTCAGACAAAATTTTTCCGAAATTATTTGGATTATTTGGCTCTATTTTTGCCGCATTTTTAAAGGCTTTGCCTTCGTATTTATTTTTTACAGCCACATAAATGTCATAAATATATTTATCTTTCGTGCGTGTTTGATTCCAAGAACAAAGCGGTTTATTATTTTTACCAAAGATACAAACATGTCCCATTGGTGTAATTTTTGATGCGGGCGTATATTGCGTAAAAACCACACGATAATCACCAAAATAATAATTAATATCTGTGTAATAAGTATCAGATTTTAACATATCGTGTTTAACGGTTTTGACAGTCACCACAGATTTTTCCAATGCTTCATAGATGGCGACTTTTTCTGCTTCGTTCATATATTTTTTCCTTTTGATTTCTTTTTTATTTATTCCCGCATTTTATTTTGCGCATTACGACCATTATTCCGGCTGGTGTCATTCCTGGAATCCGCGACAGTGCCGCGATATTTTCAGGTCTGGTTTTGGTCAATTTTTCAATTAATTCATTTGTAAGCCCTGGCAAATCGTTGTATTTAAAATCTTTTGGAATTTTTAATTCACTATCTTTTTTATAATTTGCAATTTCTCGTTCATTTCGAGAAATATATCCAGCGTAAAATTTATCGTTTTCTTTTGCTGTCGCTTCACGTAGTTTTTTGATTTTTTTATGTAAGTCTTTCGTGATTAGTCCCAATCTTTCCGCCATATCACCCAAACGCAAAACAGCATTATCACTGCGTAAATTTAATCTGTATTCTGCACGCGAAGTAAACATACGATATGGTTCGTCCACCCCAAGCGTTGTTATATCATCAATCAAAACACCAATCATAGAATTAGTTCTGTCCAGAATAAGTGGTTCAATATTTAACGCATACGCGGCAGCATTACTGCCTGCGACAACACCTTGGGCGGCGGCTTCTTCGTATCCGCTGGTTCCGTTAATTTGACCAGCGAAAAATAAACCCGCATAATCTTTGGATTCCAAAGTATTTTTTAATACACGTGCATCAATCGCATCATATTCAATAGCATAACCAAAACGCGCTATACGGCAATTTTCCAAGCCTGGGATGGTGCGTATCCATTTGTCTTGGATATCGCTTCCAAAAGATGTTGAAATACCATTTGGATAAATTAAATCACTGTTAAAACCTTCGGGTTCTAAAAATACATGATGCGTTTTGTGTTCTGGAAATCGCATAACTTTGTCTTCCAGTGACGGACAATAACGCGGCCCCAGTCCCGTTATATCACCATTATACATTGGTGCTTTTTTAATATTTTTACGGATAATTTCATGAGTTGTCTCATCAGTATGGGTAATAAAACATTTTGTATTATATTTGTTATTTTTATCACCAATTCCAAACCAATCGTGTGGTGCATCGCCTGGTTGTTCTTCACAAACACTAAAATCAATGCTGTCGCGATAAATACGCGCAGGCGTTCCGGTTTTAAGCCTTAATAATTCAAACCCCGCATCTTTTAAAACCTTTGAAATATGTGTATCGTTTTCTTGGTATTGACCATCATCCATTAAACGACCAGATGGAATTTTTTCTTTGCCACGTGTCACCAATCCACCTAAAAAAGTACCCGTGGTTAAAACGATGGATGCAGCAGAATATTTTTTATTTACAGTTTTATTTTTTAAATTTAAATCGACCACAGATTCAAAAATCACATCCAGATTTTTTGTTTCTTTTAAAATTTTCATCACAGCATCATGATAAAAATTTCTATCAATTTGTGCGCGCAAAGCCTGGGTTGCTGCGCCATGCGTCGCGTTAAGGGTACGCCAATGAATGCCCGATGAATCTGCCGCAAAAGGCATAACACCACCCAATGCCGCCATTTCAGCAACCATTTGTGATTTACCCGGCCCCCCAATTGATGGATTGCAAGACATTGCGCCAATATCACTTTCGCGCATAGTCAACAAAAGTGTTTTTGCACCGCGACGCGCAGCCGCAGTTGCTGCCTCAACCCCAGCATGTCCACCACCAATGATAATCACATCATATTTTTTCATATTTCATTTTTCTTTGATTTTTGCATACAAAGCAATATCTTCTCGTTTGTTTAATGCTGGTAAGAAATCAAAACTGCGTAAAACACCTTCGAGTTGAAAACCACATTTTTCAGCCACTTTGCATGAAGCGATATTTTCAGGGTTTGCCTTTATAACTATGCGTTTAAAACCCATATTGAAAAATTCATTTGAAATTGCTTTAACTGCTTCGCTCATAAAACCTTGGCCTGCGTATTTTACATTTAACCAATAACCAAATTCACTGCTTTCGCGTTCCCAATTTATATCGAACATAGTACATACGCCAGCAAAACTACCATCTTTGCGTAAGTACATACCATAAGTGGCTTCTGTTTGATTTTTCCAATTTTTGTCAGCGTCGCTTAAAAAAGCGAATTCTTGTTCTGGCTGTTTTACATTTGACCAAGGTAAGAATTTATAATAGTCTCTGTTTTTTGAAATTATGTCAAAGATTTCATTTGCCAATGCGAATTTCACAGGCAGTGGTTTCAAATCAAGATTTTTTGTTTGTAATTTTTTAAATTCTTGTGGTTTCATTTTTAAAACCTCCCCATGCCGCCATTGACATGTATTGTTTGTCCGTTGATGTATGATGCTTCATCACTTGCCAAAAATATGCAAGCATTTGCAACATCCACTGGTTCACCAAATCGACCAGCCGGTATTTGTTCAAGATATTTTTTCTTTAATTCATCGCTTAAAATATCAGTCATTGGTGTTTTGATAAATCCTGGTGCAATCGTGTTCGCAGTAATTCCACGCGAAGCAACTTCGGCGGCAATAGATTTTGTCATTGCAATAATTGCGCCTTTGGATGCGGCATAATTAGCCTGACCTGCACCACCGACCACACCAACGATAGAAGCCATATTTATAATGCGTCCAAATCTTTGTTTCATCATCGGCATTAAACATGCGCGACATAATTTAAAAGTTGCGCGTAAATTAGTGTTCAAAACATTATCAAATTGTTCATCACTCATCCGCATCATCAAAGTATCAGCAGTAATCCCAGCATTGTTAATTAAAACATCTATGCGACCAGCCTTTGCAATAGTTTCATCAATCAATTTTTCAGCCGCGCCATCCACAGATAAATCAGATACAATTTTTATAAAAGAATCATCAAACGCAGAAAGTTTATCCGCGCTGCGTCCCGTCACAGCCACAGTTGCCCCCGCTGCTTTCATTTGTTCTGCGATTGCTCTACCAATACCACCTGTGGCACCTGTGATTAAAACAACTTTGTTTGTTAATTCGAACATATTAAACCTCTAATTTTTTTGTTTCAATTTTATCAGTTGTACGACCAATCAATCCAGACAACACATTACCAGGACCAATTTCAATTGCATTTGTAATGCCAAGATTTACCATTTCCAGAACACTTTCGCGCCAATGAACACCATGTGTTAATTGATAAATCAATGCATCTTTGATTTCGTCTGGATTTTCAATAACAGTGCAAGTTTTGTTAGAAATCCATTTTGCGCGTGGGGTTTCAATTTTCACCTTTTCAAATTCAGTACGCATAATTTCAATAGATGGTTCTTGGGCGCGACAATGCACAGGTGCAGAAAGCGCAAGCGGCATAACGCGACGCGCACCAGTTTCTTTTAATTTCTCGCTTGCGTTTTCGACTGCTTCTTTTAATCCTGAAATTACAACTTGACCCGGGCAATTATCGTTTGCCATATCACATCCGTATTTTTCACAAATATCACGAACAGTATCTGCATCTAAACCCAATACCACAGATACCAAACCCATCCCAACAGGAACAGCGGCCTGCATAGCATTCCCGCGTGTACGCAACAATCTGGCGGTGTCTGCCAAACTGATTGCGCCTGCAACACAAAGCGCGGTGTATTCCCCCAAACTGTGTCCTGCAACAAAATCTGGCATTGGTAAATCACCAGCACGAAACATTGCAACACTTGTCGCCATAATCGCAGGTTGAACATTTTTTGTTAATGTTAATTCGTCCATTGGTCCGTTAAAAATTATGTTTGATAATTTTTCACCCAATGCATCATCAACTTCGTCAAACACGGCGCGTGCCGCCGCATTATTTTCATACAGTTCTTTGCCCATACCTACGAATTGAGCGCCTTGCCCCGGAAATACATAAATGTTCGACATTATTTGTCCTTTTATCATAGTCATTCGAATTATAGAAAATTAACAGCAAAAATCAAATAAAACTATTTACGCATAGAAAATTCGCAACCACAATAATTTTGGCGGTAAAATTCAGATTCACGGTTAATAGAAACGCGTAAATTTTCATCCCATTTAATTGGTAGATATTTTATTTCACCACAAGATTCATTTGCCGCTGCATCAACTTGTGCCTGCGATTTGAAACGAGATACACCAAACACACTGGCTATCGCATTAAACCCGTGTTTTTTGGCATATTCACGTGCATAACAAAAACGAAAAGCAAAACATTTGCTGCATCGCGCCCCGCGTTCAGGTTCGTTTTCAAAACCGCTTACAGCGTTCTTCCAATCGTCATGATTATAATCACCCACGACATATTTAACACCCAATTTTTCACAGTATTTTATTTGTTCATTTAATCTTTTTTGATATTCGTCCCATGGGTAAATATTAGGATTAAAAAACATAACGATAAAATCTTCTATACCTGGGATTTCGCCGTCTGCAAGTTGTTTAATAGCGCCAGCCGAACATGGCGCACAACAAGACATCAAAATCAATTTTATATTTTTATCCATTTGTTTTTTCGGTTAATTCAATTCTGTTGAACAGATTTTCCGGCACAGTAAATTTTTCGCTGTTGCCAAGTCTGTGTTCGTATTTTGTTGGCCAAGATAAATCGTGTTTATTTTCAAAAATGTTTTGAATTTTTTCGGCGGCATCTGGTATAAAAGGTGCAGACACGCGCGCAAAGAAATCAATCATTTGAAAACATTCATTTAATGCCGCAGCTGCCCCAGCCATATCACCGTTTTTAACCAAAGCCCACGGTTCTTTGATAGTCATATATTCGTTAGCAATCGCCCACAAAGAACGCAAAGCAAACACAGCATCTCTGAATTCACATTTTTCCAAAGCATTTGTTAAATCGGATAATTTTTCATTTATTTTTATTTCTAAATCTTTATCAATACCGTTTCCGTCTGGAACAGTATCGCCGAAATTCTTTGCTGATAATTTGCAAACGCGCGAAACAAAATTTCCCAACATACCATTTAAATCTTTGTTCACGATTTCAGCAAAACGCTCCATTGTAAAATCAGTATCATCAGTTTCAGGTGCAGATGCCATCAAAGCATATCTCCAACAATCGCTTGGTGCGATATTTAATGCTTCATCAAGAAAAATGCCATTTCCCGTAGATTTTGAAATCTTCGCGCCATTAAAGTTCATAAAATTTTGTCCCTTTAACATATCGACAGTTTTCCAATTATCGTTCATTGCCAATTCTTGTGCTGGGAAGAACACAGAATGGAAAGACACATTATCTTTGGCCATAAATTGTGTATAATAGCAATCTGGATTTTTCCACCAACTTGCCCAATCATCTGTCGCGGCTTGGGATATAGAAACATAACCCCATGGGGCATCAAACCAGACATAGAATACTTTGTCTTCGAACCCGGGTTTATTAACAGGTATTCCCCACTTTAAATCGCGGGTTATAGGATTATCATGTAAACCTTCGTCCAGCCATTTATTAGCTATGGTTATGGCTGTTTTTGGCCAATTTTGGCGAGAATCAATCCAAGCGCGTAATTTATCTTGGACAGCGCTTAATTTAAAATACAAATGTTTTGTTTCACGCATTTCAACTGGGGAAGAAGGATCGATTGCGCTGTGTGGATTGATTAATTGATCAGGGTCAAGTGATGTGCCACATTTATCACATTCATTTCCATATGCGTGGTCATAGCCGCATTTTGGACAAGTCCCAATAACATATCTGTCTGCCAAGAATTTTTTTTCGTTTACAGAATAAGGCTGCATGGATGATTTTTCTTCTATCATTCCCAAAGAATCAAGACGATTGAATAATTCATGAATCAATTTTTCATGTAATTTTGTATGTGTACGACCATATAAATCAAAGGACAATTTAAAATCACGAACAGCGTCCAAATGTTTTGCGCGGTATTTATCAACATATTCTTCAACAGGGATGTTTTCTTTCAAAGCACCAACTTCGCTGGGAGTACCATGTTCATCAGCGCCACCAATATAAAGAACATCACGTCCCTGTGCACGACAGAATCTGGCATATACATCACTTGGCAATAAACAACCAATTAAATGCCCAATATGTAAATTGTTGTTAACATAAGGCAGCGCAGAAGTAATTAAATATTTTTGTCCCATTGTGTAGTCCTTTGTTTAAAAATAAAAGCGCCATCACGGGCGCACAAATTCGTTCCCGCAATATTTTTTCAAAGATTAATTGTACATTCGCATTTTATTTCTTTTTTTATTTGTGGTGGGTGGTATTGGGCTCGAACCAACGACCTCCACGATGTCAACGTGACGCTCTAGCCAACTGAGCTAACCACCCAAAGCAACACAGATTATAACAGCAAAATTTAAGATTGCAAATAAAAAACCGGCATTGCCGGTTCTTTTTAATACATTGTTTGTAAAATATGTTTGCTTTTATCAATATTAGATAACATTTTACCACTGCCCAATGCAACGCATGCCAATGGGTTGTCTACCAAAAATGCTGGCAGACCAGTTGCCGCGCGAATCGCAGCATCAAGATTACGAAGCAAAGAGCCACCACCAGTCATCGCAATTCCCAAATCTGCAATATCAGCAGACAATTCAGGTGGTGTAGATTCAAGCGCCAAGTGCACAGTGCTTACAATTTTTCCAACTGTTTGTGCCAATGCAGCCGCAATCTGTGATTCGGTAATAAGTGTTTCACGTGGTGTACCGCTTACCAAATCGCGCCCTTTTATCTTCATAGTCAATTCAGTTGTTTTGTCTTTTGGCATTATTGCAGTCCCAATTTTCTTTTTAATTTCTTCGGCTGTGTTTTCACCAATAAGCAAACTTTTGTTTTTGCGAACATATTCAATAATGTCTTCGTCCATTTGATCCCCAGCAGTTCTTACCGCATTAGAATAAACGATTCCGCCCAAAGACATAACTGCAACTTCGGTTGTGCCACCACCAATATCTAATACCATGGACCCTAATGGTTTATCAATCGGCAATCCCGCACCAATAGCCGCAGCCGTAGATTCTTCGACAATATAAACCTTGCGCGCGCCAGCAGCATCCGCGGCTTCTTGAATAGCACGTCTTTCCACTTGGGTTGCACAAGATGGTACACATATAATTATAAGTGGCGCAGCCAATGGGTTCTTTTTATGAACCTTGCGAATAAAGTATTTAATCATTTCTTCTGCGACTTCAAAGTCCGCGATAACGCCATCACGCAAAGGGCGCACCGCTGATATTGTCCCAGGTGTTCGACCAAACATTTGCTTAGCCTCTACCCCCACAGCCAATATTTCTTTGCGACCCATTAATTTGTTTTCAGCCACCGCAACAACAGACGGTTCATTAAGTACAACACCACGACCCTTGACATAAATCAAAGTGTTAGCAGTCCCTAAATCAATAGCCATATCTGCGGAAAAGAATTTTAATAACCAATTATACATGTGCCTTTCTCTTTTTTTTCTCGTCTGGTGGCATTATAAAGCAGACATTAAAAAAATCAAGCCCACATAATTAAATTTTGCTTTTTTATTTGCTTTTCGTGCAAATCTGGTAATATTAACCGTATGAAAAGAAAAACTATAAGAAATCACAGGGATTTTATCACATCACCACTTAGTCCAAAGACGGTGACTGATTTTTGTGTAATCAAAGCAAAACCAGCAAAAATACCAGGTGATGCACGATATGGTTTAATTGTGTCTAAACGCGTCTTTAAATTGGCGGTGGAAAGAAATCGTGCTAAAAGATTAATGCGTGATTGGATATCGTATAACGAAGATTTAATGCTGCCTGCCTTAGATTATATATTTATTTTGCGCAGCGGTATCTTAAATGCAACGCGCGACCAAGGGCGCGCCTCTACATCAGTTGCATTGCATAAAATTGCAAAAGCACACAATAAAAATGCAAAAAACGAAAAATAATTTTTCCATTTCTTTCGCTACCAAGATGATAAAGATATATCAAATGTGTATATCGCCTTTCATTGGTGGACGCGCAGCATGCAGATTTACCCCAACTTGCAGCGAATATACGCGTCAAGCAATCGAAAAATATGGGCTTTGTCGTGGAACTTGGATGGGATTGCAACGTATATCGCGGTGCAGACCGGGGGGTGGATGCGGATACGACCCTGTTCCTTGACATAATAAATGATTGTGGTAAAATTATAGTGATATGTTAATACATCAAAAGGATTTATAATTATGACATCTTTCAGAGCAACAGTTGAAAATATGTCCAAACTTATGGATGAAATGGGCATAACTGAATTAGATTTAGAACGTCAACTGTTATTGGGTTTATACCGTAAACATATTCATTTATCTAAACAACAAACAGTTGCTGCGCCAGTTGGTGTTGTTGCGCCAAAGGCCAAAGCAGATGAAAAAATTTCGGGACATGTTCTAAAATCTCCTATGGTGGGGGTTGCATATCTTGCCCCAGAACCTGGTGCAAAACCTTTTGTAAAGGTTGGCTCTGCGGTAAAGGCTGGGGACACAGTTGCATTGGTCGAAGCAATGAAAACATTTAATCCGATAAAATCTGACATAGACGGCATTGTCAAGGAAGTATTGGTTGCTGATGGTGTGGCTGTTGAATTTGATACACCTATTATTGTTATAGAACAGGTTTCAAATGCCAAAGATTAAGAAAGTTTTAATCGCCAATCGCGGCGAAATCGCGTTGCGTGTTATTCGTGCATGTCGCGATATGGGGATAAGAACTGTTGCGGTTTATTCTACTGCGGACAGGGATGCGATGCATGTAAAATTGGCTGATGAATCAGTATGTATCGGTCCTGCACAGAGCAGCGAATCTTACCTTAATGAATCTGCTATATTAACTGCTGCGCTTTTGACGAACGCAGATGCAATTCATCCAGGCTATGGATTTTTATCAGAACGCGCTGACTTTGTCGAAAAGGTGGAACAGCATGGTCTTATATGGATTGGGCCAAACGCAGATATGATTCGTAAAATGGGCGACAAAGTTAACGCTAAAAAAACTGCGATAAAATGTGGATTGCCTGTCGTTCCGGGCAGTGATGGTGCAATAAAAAATATCGAAGATGCGATTTGTTGGGCAGATAAAATTGGATATCCAGTTATGATAAAGGCTGCATCTGGTGGCGGTGGCCGCGGTATGCGTGCTGTGCATAATGCAAACGAATTACGCGAAGCGTTTCCAATTGTAAAGGCTGAATCAAAAACAGCATTTGGTGACGATACACTTTATATGGAAAAATTATTGTTGCACCCGCGTCATATTGAATTTCAGGTTTTGGGTGATAAACATGGTGGCGTGGTAATCTTTGGTGAACGCGATTGTTCCCTGCAGCGCAAAAATCAAAAGGTTATGGAAGAATGTCCGGCGGCTGTATTAACGCAAAAGCAACGCGACGATATGATTGAAATTTGTAAAAACGCGGCCAAGAAAATGAAGTACACAAATGCTGGAACTTTTGAATTTATGTTCGAAGGTGGCAAATTTTATTTCTTGGAAATGAATACGCGCTTGCAGGTTGAACATCCTGTGACAGAAATGGTTTACGGAATTGATTTGGTTCGCGAACAAATTAGAATTGCAGCCGGGGAAAAATTGGGTTATACACAATCTAATTTGGTTGCGCACGGACACGCGATTGAATTTCGTGTTAATGCCGAAGACCCGGAAACTTTCATTCCAAATCCTGGGAAAATAACATTGTATGCACCGCCGGGTGGATTGGGCGTTCGCGTAGATTCTGCCGTATACAGCGGATATACAATTCCGCCGACTTATGATTCAATGATTGCGAAATTAATTGTGCATGCACAATCAAGACCTGCGTGTATTATGCGCGCTGAACGTGCATTGGATGAATTTGTAATCGAAGGTGTAAAAACAACAATTCCATTGCAAAAGAAATTATTGGAAAACACCGATGTGCGTCAGTTAAAAACAGATAATCATTGGTTGGAAAAATTCTTGGAAAATGAAAAAGAAAAACAGCAAGAAATAAAAGAAAAAGAAGAAGAATAAAAAAACACCGGCATTTGCCGGTGTTTTTTACTGATTTTTTCTTTTTCTAAATTCATCCATGGAAACAACGCGTTTATCGTCTGGTACAGTGCCAGGCTTTTCTTCCAATGGTAATTCTATATCATCTTGCTTTGCAACAACAGGTCTTTGTTGTGGCTGGAAAGATAACATAAAATCAACAGATGGATCTTTGAATTCAACCAATGCAGAAAACGGAACACGAATAAAAAATGGACGACCATCAAAAGTCAATTGAACACCAAATTCTTTGTCTGACACATTAAGATTGTTATAAGAATACTGTAAAACAATCGTCATTAAATCAGGATAACGCATACGCAAAAAATCAGGCAACACAACACCCGGGTCGCGTGTTTTGAAAGTAATAAAGAAACTTGCATCATTGCCCAGACCATTAAATTGTGCGTGTATAAGCGCTTCTTTGACAACAGATTTTAATGCGCTGTCTAATAATTGTTGATAATTAATTTTTGACATCTTTGTTCTCCGCCATTTTCGATACAACTATATTACTTATTGCGCCATCTTGGCAAGTGACAAATAAAGCATCAGGGATATTTTTAAATATATTTATATCCAAACCTGTTGCCCAAACCTGTGCGTCAGATTCATTTAAATCAGCAAACAATTTTACGCGTGCATTTTCATCCAAATGTGCCGCAGCTTCATCTAATAAAATCAAAGGTTTTGTGCCTGTTTTAATATGGATTAACTTAGCATGCGCCAAAATTAAATCGATTAATATAGATTTCTGTTGCCCTGTCGAAGTGATATATGCTGGTAAATTTAATTTTTTATTAAATACTCCGAAATCAGATTTATGTGCGCCGTCTATAACCATTTTATCGCCGTTTAATTCGCGATTATTTTGTAAATATGTAAAATATTTTTTTTCTGCGACTGTCGCGGTGTTTTCCAACAATAATTTTTCGACCATACCATTAACCGAAACAGCGCCATTTTCAAAAAAATAGTTTATTTCGCCTGCGTATCTAATTCTGCTGGCGCTGACAGCAATCGCAGTTGCAGCAATTTGTGTGTCAATTGCGTCCAGCCAATTTTTATCACCACCGTTTTTAATGACACCTGCCCTTTCGGTCAATAATTTATTAAGACGCGAAATGCGTCCAACATGTGCCGGTTCAAAATTAGCGCACAATCTGTCAAAGAAAGCGCGTCTATCAGCCGCAGATTCCAAAAAAATTCTGTCTTCTCGCGGGGTTAACCACACTATGCGTAATTTTTTTGCCAAATCAGCCAACGCAACATTTTCGTTATCGATTTTTGCATGCCTGTTAGAATCACCAGAATTCAAGAATACACAAACATCACTATCATCTGCAGTTGTTGCAAATACTGAAAAACCGCCATCCCCGTCAAATCGCGCCAGCATTTGCATATCTGCCCCGCGCAAACCCCGTTCACCAGAAAGCAACGATAACGCTTCAAGTATTGCGGTTTTACCTGCGCCATTTAATCCTGTGATAATTATATTTTTGATATTTCCAATCTTAATTCTGGAACATTTATGATTTCTAAAATTCGTAAGAGTAATTTGGTTTATCATTTTAAAAAATTGGAGGCCAGGGTCGGAATCGAACCGGCATCCAAGGATTTGCAGTCCTCTGCATAACCACTCTGCCACCTGGCCTTCACGTATGCGTATCTTAGGCAAAAAAAAATCATATTTCAACATAAAAATGAAGGGGTCAGAAAAAGAATTTGTTCCCCTGTTTTTAAGGGCTAAAAAAGGGTATCTTTTATATAGAAATATGAAGAAGGGAATCTTGATTTTTGCTGTTTTTCCCTGTGTCGCATTGGCAGATAGTGATTGCGCAACTATGCGTCATGTTCCAAGTCATGAAATGACATTGGTTGAAATAATAGATATTGCCCTTTGTCGAAATCCGCATACAGCTGCTGCTTACGCATCTTTGCAATCTGCGCGATATACAAAAAATGCGGCACATTCGTATTATTTGCCAACAGTATCGGGCAGCGCGCACGCAAACCGCGACCATACTGTACACGATGATTGGGATTATACGGTGTCTCTGTCTGCTTCGTATTTGATATTTGATTTTGGTAAACGAGAATCAGATTTTGCACAAACTTTGGCAACTTATCGCGCGGCAGGCTTTGATTATGATGAAACAATACAAAATTATGTTTATTCGGTTATCGGGGCTTATTATGCATTACTTAATATGGATGCAGATGTAAAATCTGCTGGGGCTTCATTGAAAGTTGCTCAAACAGCGAAAGAAACAGCGGACAAAAAATACAAAGCAGGTGCGGTAGCAAAGGCAGATGTATATAAAGCAGATACCACCTTGGCTTCATCTCAACTTGAATTGGAACGCGCAAAAAATAATCGTGAAATCGCCAAAGGAACATTGTTAAACACGTTGTCTTTCCCAGCAAACGAAGATATTCATATCAAAGATATGCCGATTAGTTTTGGCAGTGATACGGAAAGCGAAAGCATAGATGAATTAATAAACATAGCACGCAAACAAAGACCTGATTTATTAAAAGCGCATTCTCAAACAAACGCAGCTTGGCATCGGCGCAACAGTGCTTTTTTGAAAAATTTACCGTCTATTTCTGTGACTGGTGGTGTGGATGTGACTGATAAAACATTTGGCGGTATGTTTGAAAATATGTCTGCCAAAATCAAAGGTAATTTTGGTGTGTCTGTATCAATGCCAATATTCACAGGTTTTTTAAATTATTACAATACACGTGCAGCAAATTCTGATTATGAAAGTATGAAATACAGTGAACAAAATATAAACAATGCCGCAACTATGGACGTTTTTACTGCGTACCAAAATTATAAAACGGCGCGAACAGTATTAAAACAAACAGAAACACTTCTTAAATCGGCCACAGAAAATGAACATGTGACTTCGGGAATGTATCGTGTTGGGCGTTCAACAATGTTAGATTGGCAAACAGCCCAATCAGAATTGGCTGATGCGCGTAAACAAAATAATTCTGCAAAATATGATTTGTTTATTAAACGCGCAGCAGTTGCGCTGGCTATTGGTGATATAAAAAAGGGATTAAAGGACGATAAATAATGGAAGAAATAAAAAGGCCAAACTTTTTTATAAGGTTGTTTTCGTGGCTTTGGCGCAATAAATGGTGGGTGTCTGGTTCGATTATAATTGTTGTATTGATGTTGTGGTGGGCGGGTGTTTTTTCTTCGTCTAAAAAGCATAAATACATAACTGCAGATATTACGCGTGGCGACATAGTTCAAACTGTGACAGCCAGTGGTGAAATACAACCTGTTAATACTATCAATGTGGGGTCCCAGGTTTCTGGTACCATAGAAGATATTTTTGTTGATTATAATTCTGTTGTTAAGAAAGGTGATATTTTATTAAAAATTGAACCATCTGTTTTGCAATCCACGGTTGATGAATCGTTGGCATTGTTGGAATCAGCCAAGGCGGAATTAAAATACGCACAAAGTGAATTTGAAAGAAATCAAAGTTTATATAATGACGGATTTATTTCGCGTGCAGAAATGGAAAAATCACAAACGCTTTATGAACAAGCACAACAAGCGGTAAACAAAGCGCAATATGCTTTTGAGCGAGCTGAAACAAATCTTGGTTATGCGACTATTACTTCGCCTGTGGACGGCACGGTAATTTCAAGAAAGGTAGACAAAGGTCAAACTGTGGCGGCGTCTTTTCAAACGCCAGACTTGTTTGAAATTGCTGAAGATTTATCGAAAATGCAAATTGAAACCGCTGTATCCGAAGCAGATATTGGTATGGTCAAAGAAGGATTGCCTGTAACTTTTACAGTAGACGCGTATCCGAATATGACTTTCAAAGGAAATGTCCAACAAATAAGGTTGTCCCCGACAAATGTTTCTAATGTGGTTGTTTATACTGTTGTGATTGATGTAGATAACAGCGATTTGAAATTAATGCCCGGAATGACTGCTTTTGTGACAGTTGTGGTTGCCGAAGCTAAAGATGCGCTAAAAACAAAAAATTCTGCACTTTTGATGCGCAGTTTTCAAAATGTTATCAAAGATAAAGTTTTGGATGAAAAGATAACACCAAAAACTCATCTCGCTATTAAACGCGACAAAGACATAGTGTTTGTGCCGTATACAAAGGGTTTAACGACGCCTACGGAAACGCAAATCATATCTGATGATATAAAGGAAACAGACAAAATCATTGTTGGAATTGAAGGACAAACAACCACTAATAAATCGTCTATGCCGGGACCAAGAATGTAAAATGAAAAAACAAACGCCGCCAATCATTTTCTTAAACAAAATAAATAAAGTTTTCCCGCTGGCTATCGGTGGTGTTCAACAGGTTTTATTTGATATAAATTTTACTATAAATGCAGGTGAATTCGTTGCGATTATGGGACCGAGTGGTTCTGGGAAATCAACATGTATGAATATAATCGGGGCATTGGATGGCGCGACATCTGGCACATACGAATTATACGGCAAAGATATTTCAACTATGACACCTGATGATTTAGCAACTGTTCGAAACGAATATATCGGTTTTGTTTTTCAAAATTTTAATTTGCTTTCTAAACGCACAGTCTTGGACAATGTAATGTTGCCATTGATGTATCGTGGCATAGTTATGCACGACAGAATATCGCGCGCACGCGAAATGTTAAAATTAGTGGGACTTGAAAATTTTGAAACTTATCTTTCCACGCAATTGTCGGGTGGTATGAAACAACGAGTTGCAATCGCGCGTGCTTTAGCAGGAAATCCAAAATTAATTCTGGCAGATGAACCAACAGGTTCGCTGGATTCAAAAATGGGAAACGAAATATTAAAATTTTTTGAAAAATTAAACCATGATTTTGGGATTACTATTGTGATGATAACGCACGAATTTCAAATATCGCAATACGCACGGCGAATAATTCATATTTATGACGGGCGAATTACTTACGATGGACCTGTTCCTAAAAGTGAAACTGTATTATTAAAATCAGAAAAACGAGCTAAAAAATGACCCTGGGAGACATATTAAAAGAATCTTGGATATCTGTAAGCGGAAACAAATTAAGGTCGTTTCTGACAGTTCTGGGTATTATTATTGGCGTTATGGCGGTGGTGATAATGGTGGCAGTTGGCGAAACAGTTCAAAAATCAATCACAGACCAATTTTCATCGCTTGGAACAAATACGATTGTCGTTCGTGCAGGTGCGGCGCGTAATCGTGGTGTTCGTATGGGCAGCAATCAAACCCTTACAATAACTGATACAGATCAAATTAAAAGATTGCCGGATGTTATGTATATAACTCCGGCTCAAATGGGAAACGCCCAGGTTATCTATGGTAATAAAAATTGGTCGACGATGGTGCTGGGGGTGTATCCTGATTATTTAGCAATTCAAGACATAGAAATGGAATGTGGAACATCATTTGATATGAACGCAGTAAAAAATGCTGCTGCGTACGCAATAATCGGTCCTGATACAGCGTATGAATTAGGATTACCGGATAATCCAGTTGGAGAATTTATACGAATCCAGCATATACCTTTTGTTGTTGTCGGTGTAATGAAAGCGCGTGGTGATTCAGCCTTTGGTTCCCAAGATGATATGATAATAATTCCAATAACTACATTCAAAAAACGTCTGCAAGGTTCTAAATTTCCTGATGCTGTTACAATGATAGCGCTCAAAATTTTCCCAGACGCGAATAACAATGTAGTAATTGAGCAAATAACATCGCTTTTGCGGCAAAGACATCGGTTAAAAGATAGCGACGAAGACGATTTTCAAATCACAGATATGAAACAAATAATGGAAACAATGGATACTGTGACAGGTTATCTTAAATTGCTACTTATCGCGATAGCGGCGGTTTCGTTATTAGTTGGTTCCATAGGAATTATGAATATGATGTTAACATCTGTCGCCGAACGCACGCGTGAAATTGGTATTCGCAAAGCAATCGGCGCGCGCGAACGCGTAATCATAATTCAGTTTTTATCAGAATCAATAATGATATCTTTTATCGGTTCCATGATAGGTTTAGTGCTGGGGGTTGGTTTATCCCAAGGT
Source organism: uncultured Pseudomonadota bacterium (assembly GCA_947303585.1). Taxonomy (GTDB): domain Bacteria; phylum Pseudomonadota; class Alphaproteobacteria; order Rs-D84; family Rs-D84; genus Enterousia. The sequence goes on from CAMYYT010000001.1 coordinate 42,350, forward strand.
GTCGGTCGATTGATATTGCATTACGATGTCCCGTTTTCAATTTGGCCGGTAATTTTATCTGTGGGCGTTGCGGTTGTTGTGGGGTTAGCATCAGGTGTAATGCCCGCAATCAAAGCTGCTAAATTAAACCCGATTGATAGTTTAAGATATGAATAAAAAAAGCCGGCATTTGCCGGCTTTTTTATCTTATTTACGCAGACCCAATTTTTTAATCAGTTCTTCGTATTCAGCAACACTATTCTTTTTGATGTAAGCCAACAATTTCTTGCGGCGGTTAACCATCAACAACAATCCACGTTTAGAGTGTTCGTCTTTGTGGTTGTTTTTCATGTGTTCTGTTAAATTGCGAATGCGTTCTGTCAAAACAGCCACTTGGGATGCAGCAGAACCACCATTATCTTTTTCGCTGGTTTTGAATGCAGCGATTAATTCGCTTTTCTTTTGTTTTGTTACGGACATTGTTTTTTCCTTTGTTTTTATAGTGTTCGTTTTGGATGAATTAAACCGTTTTCTATGCGCCCCATCCCAATAAATTCTTTATCGTGATAAATCCGCACAAAACCGCCCTTTTCATCAGTTTTGATAAATCCACCGTTTTTGTATAATTCGGCATCTTTATCATTCAGATTGATTACCGGAATGTCCCCCAGTGCACAATCAGGTGCCAACAAATATTTGTCTGGCGCTTTGCCATTATTAACCAGATTTTCCAAAAAATCAAGTTTTACGGCGTTTTTTATTTCAAAACTATTGGTTAGTGTGCGTCTTATATATGTTGTTGTTGCAATTGCACCACATAAATTTGCAATATCGCGAACGAGCGAGCGCACATAAGTCCCCCGTGAACAAAGAACACGAAAATTATATTCATCGCCCTTTTCCCCAAGGTATTTTAATTCATAAATATTAATTGGGCGCGGTTTCATTTCAATATCTTTACCCTTGCGTGCTAATTCGTATGCGCGCGCGCCATTCACATGTATCGCAGAAAATTTCGGTGGAATTTGTTTGACTGTTTTGCTTATTCTTTTACAAGCGTCCACAATTTCATTTTCGTTTGGAATTTTGTCATCGGTTTTTATTGTGTTCCCAGTAATATCAAGCGTATCTGTTTCAATCCCAAAGCGTAGACCGAATAAATATTCTTTTTTATTTTCATTATGCTCTTCAATAAATGGTATCATTTTTGTGGCACGCCCTAACGCGATTAACAACACACCAGTTGCCATTGGATCCAAAGTTCCAATATGACCAAATTTTTTTTCACCAAATATACGCGCAACACGCACCCCAGCTTTTCTGCTGTATACACTAGATTCTTTGTCTAAAACAATTATACCATCCATCTTTTATCCAAATAATGATAATTGTGATTTATTGTTTTTTTCATCTTTAACTATTGGCTTTATCGAAGGCTTTTCAGGCTTTTGAACGGCTTCTATTTTTTCTTCGCGTCCATTTTCCAAACTTAATAAAACATTTTCAGCGCGTTCTACTATGCTTGCTGGCATACCAGCCATTTTTGCCACCGCTATACCGTATGAACGATTAGCAACCCCCGCGATAATTTTGTGTAAAAATACTATATCATTATTATGTTCACGAACATCAATAGTTAAACAAGACACATTATTTAATTTGTTGTTCTCAACTAATTCAGTTAATTCATGATAATGCGTGGCAAACAAAGTTCGCGGTGCTAAATTATCAAGATGTTCTAATACTGCTTGGGCAATGGCCATACCATCAAAAGTAGAAGTTCCCCGCCCTATTTCATCAAATATAATGAAAGATTGTTTTGTTGCGCGATTTAATATGTTTGCAGTTTCAACCATTTCTACCATAAATGTAGATTGTCCTGCTGCTAGATTATCTGATGCTCCAACGCGACTGAATAATTGGTCGCAAATACCAATAGTTGCGCTGGTCGCAGGGACAAAGGACCCAAGATGAGAAAGAACAACTAATATTGCGTTTTGACGTAAATAAGTAGATTTTCCTGCCATATTTGGACCAGTCAAAAGTGCAACAGGGTGTTCATTCAAATTACAATCGTTTTTTACAAAATTATCACCGTTGTGGCGCAACACATATTCAATCACAGGATGACGTCCACCAACAATATTAAATTCATTTGTTTCTGTTATATTTGGACGAACCCAAGAATATAAATCTGCGCATCGTGCCAAAGACAACCAAACATCAACATCTGCGACTAAATCTGCCGTATTCATTAAATCATTTGATATTTCACGAATATTTTCAATAAGCGTATTAATAATTTCATTTTCAATAGCAGTTGCTTTTTCAGAAGCGCTGCGAATATCATTATCTAAATCAATTAATCGAGCCGTTGTAAAACGCATATTCCCAGCCATTGTTTGACGATGTATAAATCCAGAATCTGGCGCCATTAGCGCATCAGCCTTGGTAGATGGAACTTCTATGAAATAACCGAGAATATTATTATATTTGATTTTCAAATTACTTACATTTGTTTGATTAATGTATTCTGCTTGTAATCCAGCAATGGTTTCAATTGCGCCGTTTGAAAGTTTTCTCATATTATCAAGCGATATATCAAAACCAGTACGAATTACATTGCCATCTCTGAAAAACGTAGGCAATTCATCGTTAAGCGCGCGTTGCAATTTGTCTGCTAATGCGTCATGAGTATTTATTTCTTTAAATTTTAAAGACAAATCATAATCTAACTTTTGACCAACATTTTTTATTGTGTCTAATATCAATAAAAATTCGGTCACATTACGCAAATCGCGTGGTGTTCCACGTCCTGCCAGTAAACGCGACAAAGCACGATTCACATCGGGAATACGCGTTAACACAGCGTCAATTTCTGCCATCAAAGAATGATTTGTTAACAAATGTCCAATATGTGTTTGACGCGATAAAATAACATCTTTATCCCCAGGTAATGTGCGTAAATAAGAACGTAATTTGCGTGCGCCAGACGCTGTTTTTGTATTATCAATTACATCCAATAAACAAGTGCCACCATCGTTAATCGGTGCGTCTATTTCCAAACTTTTCCAAGTAGATGAATCAATAATTAATTGACGCCCAGATTTAAAAGAATACGGCGCACGAAAAGATATATTTGCGCCACGCTGTGTATTAAATAAATATCCTGCCAACAGAGTTATCGCACTTACATTATCACGATTGTCTGATTGAACATTTCCGCCGAATACATGCGATACAATTACGTTTATGTCAGAACGTAAATACAATTTTTCATATACCGGTGTAGTTTTATATATTTCGCGTAAATTTTTTATGATTTGTTTTTCTGCATCTTTTTCTGGATAAATAATTTCCGCAGGATTTATGCGTATCATATCATCTGCAATACAATCTGATTGCCCGATAAAAAATTCACCCGTAGAAATATCACAACCTGCGATATCAAACACAGATTCACTAATTGGAACGATTGAAATTAAAAAATTAGATTTAGCTGGTGTTAATAAATTTTCATCAGTTAATGTTCCAGGTGTTAATACGCGAATAACTTTTCTTTCAATAAATTTGTGTCCGCGTTGTTTTGCTTGTTGCGGTGTTTCCATCTGTTCAACCAAAGCAACTTTGAATCCAGATTTCACCAATCTACCAAAATAATTATCTGCCGCATGCCACGGAATCCCACACATAGGAACATCTGCACCAAAACCATCTGTTCCGCGATGCGTTAAAACCAGCGACAATGCGGCACTTACTGTTTTTGCATCTTCAAAGAAAGCTTCGTAAAAATCACCAAGTCTAAAAAGCAACAACGCATCTGGATTTTCAGATTTCATATCAACATACTGTTGCATAACTGGCGAAAGTTTGTTTTTTTCTGCCATTTTATTCACCAGAATTTGTGACTTTTAATGTTTCAATTTTTAATTCCGCTTCTTTTAATAATTGTTCGCAATAAGCTTTTAATTTTATACCTTCTTCGTATGCAGCCACAGAATCAGCCAAAGGCATTTCGCCACTTTCCATTTTTTTTACTAATTCAGTTAATTGTTTATATGCATCTTCAAATGAAAGTTTATTTGTATCCATCGTTATAATATCCTTTTACTTCAATGTGGCAAAGATAGCGCAAAAAATCAAATTTTGCAACAAATAAACATATTAAAAAACCGCCCAAACGGGCGGAAATTTATTTTGCAGGCGCAATTATAATTGATTTAGTTCTGTCGTCCGGTTTAGATCTAGATTCAACAGTTCCTTTGTCACCAATCAATGCGATAATGCGTTCAAATAATTGTGGAACAGCATCACGACTGCGCGCCAATACCCTTTTATCACCATGAGTCATCACAGCAATTTTAACTTTGTTACCTTCGCCCAAAAATTCAAAAACTTTTTTCATCTTTACATTGAAATCATTTTCTTCGATAACAGGGGTAACCCAAACTTCGCGTAATTCAATTGTTTTTTGTTTTTTGCGTGCCTCATTAGCGCGTTTCTTTTGTTCATATTTATATTTGCCATAATCCATCATTTTGACCAACACAGGCGTTGCATTTGCATTTATTTCAACCAAATCAAGCCCTTTGTCATAAGCCATATTTAATGCGTCACTGGTATTCATAACACCCAGATTTTGACCGTCTCCACTTATTACTTGCACAGTCTTGGCAAATATTTTGTCGTTTATACGCGGCCCCATATCGCGAGCCTTGTTATTGTTCGAATTATTTTTAATCGTAATGCTCCTTTAATAACTTACAGGCGAATTATTAAATATTTTTAAGAGTTTTTCAACAATTTTTGAATGTTTTGCAAAGCGACCCAAACATCTTTTTTGGCGCTTGGCTTCAATATTAAATAATTTGGATGATAAAGAGGTATAATAATGTGGCCTTTTTCGTCTTTGATTTCATTTCCATGAGAATCATTCAAATTGGTTTTTGCGATTTCTGTAGTTGCCAAAGTCCCGAAAGTAATAATCACACGAGGATTAAGCATTTCTATCAATTTATCAACAAAAGGACGCGATAAATCTAATTCTTCGCGCAAAGGGGTTCGTCCCCCGGGGGTTCGCCAGAATAATAACGGAACAATTGAAACATTTTCACGCGACATTCCTATGGCAGTTAACATTTTGTCTGTCATTTCCCCAGCGTTTCCAGACAAGATATTTCCAGATAAATCATCATCTGCACTTGGTAAATCAGTTATAATCAATAAACCATTTGGTTTTGACGCAATATTTGGTTTAACTGGATTAGTCGCCCCGCCCCGCAAAGGATGATTAAATTCGCAAATCATACGAACCAACGAATCGGTATCGCTTGGTCTTGTCACCATAGATTTTACTGTATCTAATGTTATTGGTGCAGCTGCTGGGATAATAACAGCCTTGTCAGAGCATGGTTGATTGACTTGAAAGTTTTGCTGCACAGGCGCCTTTTTCACAGCGGATTTCAGGGGTTTTTCACTAAGTTCCCATTTAACGCCAGCCAAACTTAAATCTTGTAAAGTATAACTTCCCATGTTTTATTCCTTGATTTTTAATAATTCCTATTATACAATATAACCTGAGCAACAAAAACTCAAGGGAGTATTTTCATGAAAATAGTAAACTTTGCTTTAATAGCTGGTGTTGCTGGAATGTTGGCCGCTTGTGGCGGTTCCAGTATCGTTGAACCAACAGATTTGAACAATCAACGCGTTTTCTTTGCTTTTAATTCAGCAGAAATTTCTGATGAAGCAGAAAACAACTTGTTGGGACAATCTTTGTATATGAAAAATCACGAAGACACAAAAATCCAAATTGCTGGTAATTGCGACGAACGTGGTTCCACAGAATACAACTTGGCTTTGGGTGCACGTCGTGCAAACGCTGCCAAACGCGTATTGGTTAACGATGGTATAGATGCATCTCGTATCTCTACAATCTCTTACGGTAAAGAACGTCCATTGGTCAAAGGTACTGGTGAAGACGTTTGGAAATTCAACCGTAACGCAACAACAACAGTTAAATAATATAACTTTGTTATTAAAAAAACACCGGCGATTGCCGGTGTTTTTTTGATTTTATTTAGATAATTTATTAATTAAATCTTCCATTTGAATACGGTTAGAAAACGATATAATAAATTGCCCTGCTCCGCCGCGTTTTTCGCACAATTTTACATCTGTGCCCAAATGTTTAGAGATTTTATTTTCAATCTTTTCTACATACGCGCCGTCCAAGGTGTTTTGTGTGAAATTGCGGCTTTTGGTTGAACGCCCTGCTTTTTTTACTTGTTTTTGCGTTTCAGCAACAGATAATTTATTGTTTATAATATCGTGCGCCAATTGTTCTGGGTTATCAGAAACAGCAATTGTGCGCGCGTGCGAAGCAGATATTTTACCTTCCTTAATTAATTGTTTAACAGAATCGGGTAATGCGTTAATTCGCATTAAATTTCTTATATAACTTTCTGATTTACCGATTAATTTTGAAACATCTTCTAATTCATAGCCGCATTTTTGCATCAAATTTTTATAACCTTCGGCTTCTTCTACGGGATTAAGGTTTTCGCGTTGAACATTTTCTATTAACGCAATTTCCATCGCGTTTTTATCATCCAAAGTTTTTACTAATGCCGGAATTTCGCTTAAATTCGCCATTTTTGCAGCACGAAATCTGCGTTCGCCAGCCACAATTTCATAAAGATAAGGCTTGTTTTGAACGTTACGCAAAATAATTGGTGTTAAAACCCCCTGCTTTTTTATTGAATCAGCGAGTTCTTTTAATTCTTGTTCATTAAAAGTTTTTCGTGGCTGGTCTGGATTAGGGCTTATTTGAACCAAAGGAATTGGTTTAACAACCACTCGTTCGCCCCCTGTTAATACGGAAATATCTGGAATTTGTCCCATTTCTTCGTTTAATTGAGCCAAAGATTTGCCTAAAAATTTTGATGCCATAATTAATTCCTTTTCTCTAATGCATTAACGATTTCAGTTGCAACGCGCAAATAAGCCTGGGCGCCTGGCGATTTAAAATCATAAAAAAGTGCCGGTTTTCCGTGGCTGGGGGCTTCTGAAACACGGACATTACGCGGGACAACAGTTTTGAAAACTTTGTCACCAAAAGTATTGCGTACATCTTCTTCGACTGCACGTGTAAGCCCCAACTTTTTATCATACATTGTTAAAACCATTCCTAAAACGTCCAAGTCAGGATTCCATTTTTCCTGAATTGCTTTGATAGTAGAAAGCAATTGTTGAACGCCTTCTAGTGCGAAAAATTCACATTGCAGCGGTATAACAACATAATTAGATGCACTTAACGCGTTTATAGTTAACATACCCAAATTTGGCGGACAATCTATAAGTATATAATCGTAATTATTTTGTATTGTTTTTAATGCGTCGCGCAGGCGGTATTCCCTGCTATCCAAATCAAGCATATCTAATTCGGCGCCTGCGAGTTTTGCTGACGCAGGCAACAAATGCATATTTGGTATTGCTGTCGTTAAAATATTTTCAGCAATCCCCGCAGTTCCCATTAATACGCCGTATACGCTTTGTTTATGTGCAGCGCGTACAAAGCCCAGACCTGTGCCGGCATTGCCCTGGGAATCCATATCAATTAACAATACGCGTTTTTTTATTGCAGCAAGCGATGCGGCGATATTTATTGCGGTTGTGGTTTTGCCCACCCCACCCTTTTGATTCGCAAATGAAATAATTTTGACCATTTTCTGCTTTCCTTTTTTGATGAAAACAGCATATTAAATACTTGAAAAATAGTCAACATAAATATTAAAAATGCGTAAAAACAATATGTTACATTTTATTTCATATGAAATATTGTGTTATTTTAGGTTGCTTATGCATATAATAAACCCGTCGCCGGTTTCAGATTTATATAATTCATAGTCGAATTTATACCGGGATTTTGCAGTTAAAATTTCGCTTTCAATTTCCCGGCCTTTTAGCAAAAAAAGCCGGCAATTTTTAGTGTGCTTTTTGCCGGTATAATCAAAAATTTTTATCAATGGTGCAAAGGCGCGTGCAGTGAATACAAAATTCCCGGCGTTTACCGGTGTTTTTGATAAAAAATTTTCGATTCTGTCATTAACTATTGTAAGGTTTGGTAAATCGAGTTCTTGTTTTAATGTTGATAAAAATTTTGTTTTTTTCCCAATCGATTCGATACACGTTACATTCCAACCCAAAATTGCCAATACGACCCCGGGAAAACCGGCACCGCTGCCCAAATCAATGATATTTACATTTTTTGGAATAAATTTGGCCAGTTGCGCGCTGTCTTTGATATGACGCGTTTGAATGTCGCTTAAAGTGCTGGGCGCAACAAGATTCATTTTTGTTGACCATTCTTTGAGCAAATTTTCGTATTTAATAAATTTTTCTTCTATTTTCATAAAATTTATTCTAGCATATTTTGCTATGAAAGATAGAAAAAGTTTTTTAAAGGGTGCATTTTTATTTGTACTTGTTATTTTTTGCCTTTGTATTATGGGGCGAAAGATATTTGAAAATAGCTCCACAGATATGGGGCAGGGTGATATTATTGAACAAAACGATTTTGGCGCGTTTCTTGCGGCTCAGCATGCACTTTATGTCAACGATTTTGATAATGCGTATAAAATGATGGAATCTATTAAAACAGATAATGCATCCATCAGACAATCTAAAAATATATCGAGTTTTTTTAGTGGTAAAATGCCTGAAAATGCCAAAGAATTAAAGAATTCAAAGGATTTTATGGAAACATTGATTTATGATGCTTTCTTGATTCAACAAGACGATTGGAAAAGTGTTTATGAAAGACATAAAAAGGACGAATCTTTGTTGTCTGCGCCGCTTCGTATATTTTCCGCATTAAAACAAGATAGAATTACAGAAACAAAAAAATTTGTTGATTCTGTAAAGACTAATGATTATTGGAAAGCTTTTGTGTTGGGGCAAATTGCGGTATTAAACAATGATATAGATACTGCTGCCAAAGAATTTGCCAAAGTGCATCCAGATTTTATGAACATAAATGATTATCTTTATCTTATGTCTTTTTATCAGAAAAACGGCATGGTTGAAGATATGGAATTTTTGCGTGAAGATTTTATGGCAAAGCCGGGTGGGGCGCATGTATTAAATTACCCAGAAATCCCAGATTGGTCGTATTTTGAAGGTTATAAAAATAATTTAATATTCAGTATAATTCAAACTGTGTCGCATACCCAAATGATGATTTATACTGATTTGTCGTTATTGTTTTTGCGTTTTGCACAAATGATATCAGATGAAGCAAATATGGATGTTATAAATTATTATCTGGGGCAATATTATTCGTATAATTTTGGTGATTATAAAACTTGCTTTGCTTCGATTAACAAATCCAGTCCATTTTATTTATTTGGGCAATTAAGAATAGCAGAAAAAGCAAATGACAAAAGGTCTATTGAAAAGATAGCTTATGATAATCCTTTGTTTATTCCTGCACAACAATTGGCTGTGCGTGACAGTGTCAGAAATGGGGATAAAAGTAAGGTAATAACATTGTTAAATCGTGCGTTAAAACAAAAAAATGTTCCAGATGATGGCAAAATATATTTATTGAAACAGCGTGCATATATCTATTTGCTTTTTAACGATGCTGCACGCGCGCAAAAAGATATAGATGCTATTGAAGATATTGACCCGGAATTATCAGCAGATATATTACTTTTGCAATCGCGTACTTGGTATCTGCAAAATAAGAAATTAGACAAAGCGTACGATTATACGATGAGTTTGATAAAGAATAATCCATCAGATGTTCTTGCGTGGGATTTGTTGGCGCAAATTGTATCCAAGAAAGAGAATGTAAATAATGCGCTGGAAATTTTGGAACGCATTGTTTCAACAGGGACAAATGTATCTGTGATTTATGAACATTTGGGTGATTTATATATGAAAAATGGCGATCAAGAACGCGCTTTGCGTGCATATAAACAAGCGCTAGATTTATCAGAAGACGCATTTGTTGTTATGCCATTTATAGAGAAAAAAATAAGGAAAATACAATGAAAATAGGTGTTTTTGGTGCTGGTGCATGGGGCACAGCCTTGGCTTATACATGCGCAAAATCAGGTAATGAAGTTATTCATTGGGGTTTTGAAGGTATTTTCGATGGATTGCTTGATTTGCAAAAACCAGAAGCAGTTACCAGAACATCAAATATGGCAGATTTATCGTCTTGTGAATATTGGTTGATTGTAACGCCATCGGCTTTCTTTCGTGAAACAGTTCGCAAAATGCGCGCGTTTTTCAACAATCAACCGATTTTGATTTGTACCAAAGGAATGGAAGGCGAAACCGGTCAATTTATGTCTGAAATTTTGAACGAAGAAATCCCAGAATGCAAAGACATTGGTGTTTTGTCTGGCCCACAATTTGCCCGCGAAGTTGCAACAGGTATTCCAACAGGATCGACTTTGGCTGGTAACGAACGGGTAAGGGCAGGGGGGCATATTGCACTTTCTGCGCTGTATCTGCAAGATTGCGAAGATATAATTGGGACACAATTTTGTGGTGTTGGTAAAAACGCAGTATCGTTAATTTCAGGCTTTTTAACAATCAAAGCAAGTGGTGAAAATGAACGCGCATTAGTGTTCACGCGTGCTTGGGATGAAATAGTAGATATCGCTGTTAAAATGGGTGCAGAATGCGGGACATTTTTGGGGCTTTGTGGTGTGGGTGATTTGTTTTTATCTGCGACATCACCAACCAGTCGTAATTTTTCAGCGGGTGAATCAATTGCGCGTGGCGAACAATATGCAGGCACAGTAGAGGGTGTTTTTGCTCTTCGTGGATTGATTAAACGCGCAGAAAAAATCGGCGTTTCTACACCTGTTTTAATCGAAATGAAAAACAAAATGGGATTATAATTTTTGCCGGGCTTTTTTGTTGCAAATAAATAAATATCTTTTATAATCTTAAGCCAGAGGTCGCGAAGAAGAAATTGTTCTTTCTTGCATTTGGGTTAAGAGTGCAAAAATGAATAATTTTTCTTCGCATGAATAATAACAATTTTAACAAACGGAGAAAAATATGTTTGGTATTTTCAAAAAAAGCGAAGGACATGTTTTGAACAATCCTGTCGCTGTTGAATTTCAATATGGTGACGAAACAGTTAGATTAGAAACTGGTCGTTACGCAAAACAAGCAACTGGTGCGGTAATGGCAACTATGGGTGGCACAATGGTTTTGGCAACTGTGTGTGCTGAAAAGACAGCAGTTGAAGGTCAAGATTTTTTCCCATTAACCGTTGATTATCAAGAAAAATATGCATCCAGTGGTCGTATCCCGGGTTCGCGCGACAGACGCGAAGGCAAATCTAGCGTCAGCGAAACTTTGACTGCACGCCTTATCGACAGACCGATTCGTCCATTGTTTCCAGAAACTTTCAAAAACAAAGTCCAAATAATTGCACAGGTGTTTTCTTACGACAAGAAAAACCAACCTGATATTTTGGCGATGATTGCATCGTCTGCTGCGCTGGCAATATCTGGTGTTCCTTTCCAGGGACCAATTGGTGCCGCGCGTGTGGGTTATATGGACGGTCAATATGTTTTGAATCCATCGAAAAAAGAAGTCGAAGATTCCCAGATGGATTTGGTTGTTGCTGCGACCAAAGACGGTGTTTTGATGGTAGAATCTGAAATTGGTGAATTGGATGAAAAAACAACTTTGGGTGCTGTGAAATTCGGTTTTGACGCACAACAAACTGTTATCAAAGCGATTAATGAATTTGTCGAAAAGGCTGGTAAAGAACCTTGGGCGATTCCTGAAAACACAGACGAATATGTCACTATGCAGAAAGATTTTGAACAATTTGCTGGCGATATCGAAAAGGCTTTGTTAATCAAAGAAAAATTGGTTCGTCTTGATACATTGGCAGATATTCACGCCCAGGCCAAAGCTCGTCTTGTTGAATTATTCCCAGATACAACCACAGCGACATCTACGCTGGAATCGTGGGCTGATGAAATTGTTGAAAACATCACGGCACGTATTATGCGTGGAAATATTTTGGCTGGAAAACCTCGTATCGATGGTCGTGATACCAAGACAGTTCGTCCAATCGAGATTGAATTGGGTGTATTGCCACGCGCACATGGTTCTGCTTTGTTTACACGCGGTGAAACCCAGGCTTTGGTATCTTTAACACTTGGCGGTGGCAAAGACGCTTTGCCAATTGAATCTTTGGACGGTGACAGCGAACGTGACTTTATCTTGAATTATAATTTCCCAGGTTATTCTGTTGGTGAAGCCAAAGGCTTAAAAGCCCCAGGTCGTCGTGAACTTGGTCATGGTAACTTGGCATGGCGTGCAGTTCATCCAATGGTTCCAACCCGCGAAGAATTTGATTATGTAATTCGCGTATGCAGTGATATTTTGGAATCTAATGGTTCTTCGTCTATGGCGACAACATGTGGCGCAACATTGGCGATGATGGACGGTGGTGTTCCAATGAAAAGACCTGTTGCAGGTATCGCTATGGGCTTAATCAAAGAAGGCGATGATTACGCAATTTTGACTGATATTTTGGGTGACGAAGACCATCTTGGTGATATGGATTTCAAAGTGACGGGTACAAACAAAGGTATCACAGCTTTGCAGATGGATATAAAAATCACATCTATCACTTTTGAAATTATGGAACATGCGTTGGCTCAGGCTAAAGATGGTCGTATGCACATTTTGGGCAAAATTGAAAAGGCTATCAAGGCTCCACGCAAACAATTGTCTGAATTTGCACCTCAATCTTATACAATGAAAATCAATCCAGACAAAGTTCGCGATGTTATTGGCAAAGGTGGCGCTGTAATCCAGGCCTTGACACGCGAAACAAACACACAGATTGAATTAGAAGACGACGGTACTGTAAAAATTATGGCTGCAGACAAGGATGATGCTGAAGAAGCGATAAAACGCATCAAAGAAATTGTTGCAGAACCAGAAGTCGGTGAAATATATGAAGGCGAAATCAGCGGTATCAAAGATTTTGGTCTGTTTGTAAAGATTTTGAAAAATTTTGAATCTATGGTTCATATTTCTGAAATCACAGGTGAAAGATTAAACAAAATCGAAGATGCAAAACTTAATATCGGTGACAAAGTATTTGTAAGATACCTGGGGACAGATAAACGCGGTAAAACACGTTTGTCTATGGTTGGCATCGACCAAAAAACAGGTAAAGAAATCAAAAAATAAAAACATTGTCGGGTGATTTGTTCGCCCGACATTTTTTATCAAAGAAATCAAAGGATTTTTAATATGGACATGGAATCATTAATGGTACAAGCCCAAGATTTACAAAGTAAAATATCATCCGCCCAAGATGCTTTGGGAAATATGACGGTCAAAGGAATCGCTGAAAATGGTGCAGCCGTTGTTTCTATGACTGGTAAATATGATGTTTTGTCTGTTGTGATTAAGCCTGAAACATTGGCTTTGGGCGCTGAAAAGGTGTCGCAAATAGTTATGGACGCATACAAAGATGCAAAAATCAAAGCGGATGTATTGATTGATAAAACAATGTCTGCGATAACTGGTGGTCTGGGGGATGAATAGACATCCATGTATGTAAATTATTTGTCTGGCGTTTCGCCAGACTATTTTTTATTCTCGTCTCTAACCGTCACAAACAAAAATAAAAACCGAGATAAACTCGGTTAAAATTTTTGGTGGACGTTAAAGAGACACGCTTGGCAATTCTTGCCTGTGCGGCATTCCTGACGATTTCACCGCGTTAAAACTTGTGAAATCTACTCATAGTCGAACTCCTTCGTTCTCGTCTCTAACCGTCACAAACAAAAATAAAAACCGAGATAAACTCGGTTTAAATTTTTGGTGGACGTTAAGAGACTCGAACTCCTGACCCTCTCGGTGTAAACGAGATGCTCTAGCCAACTGAGCTAAACGTCCAAGGCGGTATTTATAATACCTTAAATTTTTCAATTGTCCAGTATTTTTTGATTCACTACACCAATAAAAATTTTTAAATTTAAGAAAAGTGAAAAATTTTTAACTTTAAAAATACCGCCCGAATGGGCGGTGTTTTTTATCAATCACATTTTACAATTGTGCTTTGATTTCTTGGACTTCATAGCATTCGACACGGTCGCCTTCTTTCAAGTCGTTATATTTATCAAAACTCATACCGAATTCTACGCCGTTTGACACTTCGTTAACTTCGTTCTTTTCACGTCTTAATTCGCCAATTTTGCCGTCATAGATAACGACATTGTTACGAAGCAAGCGAACAAGGGCTGATTTTTTAATTACACCTTCGCTTACACGACAGCCCGCAACTTTGGTGCCTTTGCCCACAGTGAACAAAGCAATAACATCTGCGTATCCAATGAAGTTTTCTTTGTGTTCTGGCGCTAATTTACCAGACAATATTTCTTTGATTTCATCTGTGATGCGATAAACAACGCTGTGATAGCGGATATCTACACCGTTATTACGCGCCATATCACGAACAGCGCTGTCGGCACGAACATTAAACGCGATAATAACTGCACCTGATGCGGTGGCTAATCTTATATCACCTTCAGTAATTTGACCAACGCCCGCAGACAATAATTCGACCGCTGCTTTGTCTGAATTAAAGCCACGCAACATATCAGATATTGCTTCGACTGAACCTTGGACATCTGCGCGCAAAATAATTGGCAAAGTCAATTTTTTCGTTTCATCGCGTTTAGCAAATAATTCTTCCAAAGATGAACGTTTAACGGCATTTGCTTTGTCTTTTGCTTTTTGAACACGATACGCAGCAACTTCGCGGGTTTGCGCTTCGTTTTCCATTACATGCAACTCGTCACCTGCACTTGGGACAGATTCTAATCCCAAAACCATTGCTGGTTGTCCTGGTTTTACAGATTTAACACGAACACCGTTTGAATTTATCAAACCACGCACGCGACCAAATGTTTCACCCACTACAAAAACATCACCAACTGACAATGTTCCCTGACGCATTAAAACTGTTGCGACTGCGCCAAGTCCTTTTTCCATCTTAGCTTCGACAACATAAGCGGAAGCCAACATTTCGGGGTCAGCCTTTAAATCCATAATTTCAGATTGCAAAAGAATTGCTTCTTCTAATTTATCCAGTCCCATTTTTGTCTTGGCAGAAATTTCGACACATTGAACATCGCCGCCCATTTCTTCAACCTGAACTTCTTGTTGCAAAAGGTCAGTTTTTACACGCATTGGGTCTGCTTCGGGCAAATCACATTTGTTAATTGCAACGATAAAAGGAACCTTGGCTGCACGAATATGGTTAATTGCTTCAATAGTTTGTGGCATAATTGAATCATTAGCCGCAACCACCAACACAACGATATCTGCGATTTGCGCGCCACGCGCACGCATTGCTGTAAATGTTTCGTGTCCAGGTGTATCCAAAAATGTTATCGTTGCCCCAGATTTCGTTTTTACTTCGTATGAAGAAATATGCTGAGTGATTCCTCCTGCTTCGCCTGCTGCAACATTAGCATTACGGAAAGCATCCAAAAGCGAAGTTTTACCATGATCAACATGTCCTACAACTGTGACAACAGGTGAACGCGGTTGAAGTCTTTCTGGATTTGGTTGTTCTTCCAAAATATTTGCATAAGGTTTAACATCTACACGTTTAACAGTTGCACCAAATTCAGTCGCTATTAATTCAGCAGTATCAGCATCAATAGATTGATTTTGTGATGCCATCATACCCATTTCCATCAATTTTTTGATAACATTGCCGACTTTTTCAGCCATGGCTGCCGCCAAATCTTTGACTGTGATTGTATCACCCAAAGTGACAACACGTTCAACCTTTTGTGGTGCAGTAAATACCGAGCGTGCTTTTTCACGAAATCTTTTAAGTGATGCTTCGCTGCGTCTGCGTTCAGCCCCACGCAATCCGATTTCTTCTTCGTCATCATCGTCACCGCCACCGATAACAATGTCATGGATAGATATTTTTCCACCTTTTTTGAAATCTTTCTTGAAACGGTTTTGTTTTGAATTGCGCATATCTTCGCCGTCTTCGTTATCACGACGAGAATTGCGATTTTGAAAGGCGACATTATTCTTTTTGTTTTCGTGCGTATTTTCGCGTTTCGGTGTTGCAACAATAGCATCTTCAACAGATTGCGGTTGTTCTGCAACATTGTTTTCACGTTGCGCCAATTGTTCTTTGACTGCTTCGTATTCGCGATTTTCGCGTTCGATTTCTGCTTCGCGAGCCTTGCGCGCGGCTTCTTCTTCGGCCTCGCGTTTTTTGCGTTCTTCGTCTCTGGCCTTGGCCGCAGCCAACACGGCACGCAATTTTTCGTCAGCTGCACTGCGTGGTGTTTCAACTTTCTTTGGTTCGTCACGCAATTCTTTGTTGCCAGGCGCAACAATGCGACGACGGCGTTCTACGAACACTGCGTCACCCTTTTTGCTTTGTACTGCGTCAATCGTTACTGATTTTCCAAGTGTTAATGTCGCCATTTTTTAACCTTTGGTTATTTATTGTTTGTTTTATCTCGCTGTAGCGATAGCGTAAGCGGATTATTCTGCGTCTTCTTCTGGAGTAATTCCATATGCCAATTCGCGTGCTTTCATAATAACTTTTTCTGCCAAACGCATAGACATATTATCTTCGCCCAAAATTTCAACCAATTCATCAGATGCAAGATCTGCCAAATCAGCCAAAGACTTTATGTCTGCTTCACCCAATTTCATAATAATTGGACGTTTGATAAAATCAAAATTCAACAAATCGTCTTTTAATCCCATTTTGTGCCCATTGTCAAAATAGTCTTGTTCAATTTTAGCAAGATAAGCTTTTGCGCGATTTTGCAATTCTGTCGCCAATTCTGGATTAAAGCCTTCGATAGATTCTAATTCTGATTGTTCAACATAAGCAATTTCTTCAATTGTTCTGAAACCTTCTGTGATTAACAATTGAGCGATGGTTTCATCAACATCCAAAGCTTTGGTGAATAATTCTGTTTTTTCTTTAAATTCTTTTGCACGACGCTCTTGTTCTTCGGCTTCACTCATAACATCAATATTCCAGCCAGTTAATTGAGAAGCAAGACGAACATTTTGTCCACGACGACCAATCGCCAAAGATTGTTGATCTTCGGTCACAACAACCGCAGCAGTATGTGTATCTTCGTCAACAATGATTTTTGCAACTTTTGCTGGCTGCATAGCGTTCACGATAAACACAGCTGGGTCTTCGGAATACAAGATAACATCGATTTTTTCACCGTGACATTCGTTGATAACCGGTTGAATACGTGTTCCTTTGATACCAACGGTCATCCCCACAGCATCAATAGATGGGTCTTGGGTTTCAACAGCGATTTTAGCGTGAGAACCAGGAGCACGAGAAACAGATTTAATTTTAATAACACCTTCGTAAATTTCTGGAACTTCTTGAGTAAACAATTTTTCCATAAACAAAGGATGCGTTCTGGTTAAAAAGATTTGTGGCCCAGAGTTAGAACGAACAACATCCATAATCAATGCACGAACACGATCACCAACCGCCAAACGTTCACCTGGGATTAATTCTGTATTTTTAATATAACCTTCGGCTTTGCCATTGATATCAACAAAAACATTACCAAATTCAATTCTTTTGACAACGCCATTTACAATATCGCCAATATTATCTTTGAATTCTTCGTATTGATGACCTTTTTCAGCATCACGAACACGAGCAGTCATAATTTGACGCGCCGTTTGAAACGCCATACGACCAAATTCTGGTTCTGGCAACATATCTTCTACGACATCGCCAACCATAGGATTAGCAGAATATTTTTTCGCTTTTTCTATCGTCAACATAGTGTTTGGGTCGTAATCTTCGCCCAAATTTTCTGGGGAATCAATAACTTCAAATAAACGTTTTACATGGATAGCCCCATTTTTACGGTCAATGTTTGCAACAATATTAAATTCTTCACCATATTTATGTTTTGCGATTTTTGCAATTGCCGCTTCCAAAGATTCAATAACTGTTTCTTTGTCTATCATTTTTTCTTGAGCCAAAGAATCGATAGCAAGTAACAAATCTTGGCGTGGCATAGATTCAAAAGACATTTTGCTTTCTCCTTCGTTCGTTAGTCGTTGTCTTTTACTGAAAGAGCGGGGTTTTGCAACCCCGCCCTTAAAAACTTTTTTAAGAACACATCTGTATTATACGGGCGAATCGTGAAAATGCAAGAAAAAAATTATAAATTGAAATATCTGGCTTTTAATTCTTTGTTGCTTGACGGGTGTTGTTTTGAGATTTATACTTTATCTGATATGACTATTATAAATAGGTATTTTAGAAATCAATTGGTTGGTATATTTGTGATGCTGCTGCTTATCCTTACTGGATTGGCATGGATGATGCAGATTATGGCCATGATGAAATTTTTACTTAATTATGGCGTAGATTTTTCAAGTTTTGTTTATTTAACTTCGCTGATGATTCCGTTTATTGTATCTATCATTGTTCCTTTTGTGACTTTTATTGCTGTGATTTTTGTTTACAACAAAATGATTTCTGAAAACGAAGTGACTGTTATGGCGTCATCTGGTTTATCACCTTGGCAAATTGCAAAACCTGCTTTGAAATTTGCAGGTGTTCTGACTGCGTTGCATCTGATATTGAACATTTGGATTGTTCCGACCAGTCAATCTATGTTTTACAGCACTCAATGGAATTTACGTTATGGGTTGGCACACTTGAAATTACAAGAAGGTGCGTTTACAAAATTGGCTAATGGATTGGTAGTGTATGTTGACAAAGTGTCTGGGAACGATTTGAACCAAGTTATGCTGTCTGATATGCGCGAAGACAAAAATCAAATTATGGTATTCGCAGAACGCGGAAAATTAGTGTCAACGATTCACGGACTTTCTATTGTCACAAATCATGGTTCTTTACAAATCGAAGGGCGCAACGGTTTTACAACTGGGACTTTTGATAATTTGGACATGGATTTGAATTTGGTGGAAAATGATGCAGATATGTCATTCAGGGTTCGTCGCATTCCAACATCAATTTTGCTGCAGACTGTGTTTTCACAAGACAGCGCCAGACAACACAAATTGACTTTGGTTGAAATATGCACTCGTTTATTAAATCCTTTTATGAATTTAATTTTGGCAATCGTTTGCACACTGGTTTTATTAAAGTCTTCTTTGTTGCGCAGGCGCGCCAGTTTTGCCCCAGCAATGGCGATATTGTCTATGGCTGTTATAATGGCAATTTATATGTCTGCGTCTAATATGGCTACCAGTTTGACTGATATTGGTTTGATTGCAATCGGGGTTTTTATTGTTCTGTTTGGGTTATTGGGTTTATTGATAAAAAAATGAAATATATAATGTCATTTTTATCGTATTGCCTTTGTGCGACAAGCGCGTTCGCATTAGGGATTAATACAGAAGAGGCCAAGACAATTAAATCAGACAAAATTGAATACGATTTAAAAAGCCAAGAATTAAAAACTTCTGGCAACACAGAAATGACAAATGCTTCGGGTCAAAAAGTAAAAGTTAATAATTTAACCTTGTCCAAAGACAAAACCAGCATTGATGCAAACAATGTGGAATTGTGGTTGGGAAGCCATGTTTATATTCGTGCAGACGAAGTGACACGCAAAAAAAATGAAACCATTGCCAAGAATGCCGAATTTACCGCTTGTGATGGGTGTGATGAATATGGTAACGCCTGGGAAATATCCAGCAAAACTGTTATTCATGATTCAGATGAAAAGATGCTTTACTTTCATAATGCAACTTTTTGGGTATATAACGATACTTTCCCTATCTTGTGGTTGCCTTATTATGAAATGCCGGACCCGACTGTTAAATATAAAACAGGTTTTTTGAACCCTAGTATAAATTCTACTAATGATATGGGGACGCAATTTAATATACCTTTCTATATCAATTTTTCGAACAGACACGATTTAACAACTACATTTTCTTATCTTACCAAAGAAAATCCTTTATTTCAGGCTGAACATCGTCTGAATTTGCGTCATTCAGAATTTAGGTCTGTTGGTTCTTTTACTCATAACAAGCAAGGCGAAAATCGTTGGCATTTTTATAATGATGATAAAATAGAACTGGGCGAAAATGCGCGCGCTTTTGTTTACATTGCCAGAACATCTGATAAAACTTATTTACAAAAATATGGTTTTTATGATTATCAACCTTACCTTGATTCTGGGGCCAAGGTTGAATTGTTTGGTCAAACCAGTTATGTTGTTGCAGACGCGCATATATTCCAAGAATTACGTCAAGCGACCGGAAATCAAAATACTATTTCTGGAAATATATTGCCTAATATCCGCGGAAAACACCAAACAGACCCATTTTTTAAAGAAACTTATTTAAGTCTTTCCGGGGATATTTTGGGCGTGTCTGGTTCTCATTCAACCAGTCAACGCGCCATAGGTGAAGCACGAATAATTTCACCTTGGACTTTGTGGGGCGGAAATCGCATTACTTTAAGTGCTGCAACACGTTATGATATTTACAATTTTGATAATACCAATGTGTATAGTGATAACGGAATAACAGAATCTTATTATGGGATTAAAACACGTTTTTTGCCAAGTGGATATGCAGAATGGGCTTTGCCGCTTTATAGCGTGAAAAATGATTGGACTTATATTCTGGAACCAAAAGCGCGTTTAACAATTATGGAACATATAAATTCAAAATCTGTTTTTGCTGTGAACAATGATTCTGCAGGACGCTTTTTATCTGATACAACTTTGTTTTCTGATAACAGGTATGCGGGTCTGGATGTTTGGGAAAACGGGAACTTTATTGATTATGGCGTAAGATGGGCAGCATTTAACCAAAAGCATGATATCGAAGTATTTATTGGTCAAACTTATGATTTTGATACGGAAAGCGAAGATTTTAACGAAAACGGATTTAGAAATGGTTTTTCTGATTATGTGGGAAGAATTGCTTATACAAGAAACTATTTCCAAATATCTTCACGTGCAAGATTTGATCGCGAAAAGACCTCATTAAATCATATGGAAAATTCTGTTTATGTTGGCAAAAGTGGTTATTATTTAACTTTGGGACATATTTGGGACACACATCCTATTGATGTTTTATCTGTGGATGACAAAGATACTCATGAATTAACAGCAGGAGCGGGTTTACCGATTACAAAACGAGTAAATATCAGAGGTTCTGTAATTTATAATGCGTATGAACATTTTGTTCAAAGACATAGTGGCGGTATTTATTTTGAACATCCTTGCTATTATTTTTCACTGGAATACAGTCGTGATAATGCTATTAAAAGTGATTATATTGGTAACACAACTTACAGATTTAAGTTTGGTATGAGTATTGACGGCAAACATTATTAAAAGGAAAGGAAATGAAGAATTTATGTAGCTTTTTTATATTATTAATTGCAGGGATTGGATGCGCGAATGCTGCAACAGTTGTGGGTTCTGTAAATGGCAATCCGATTACTGATTCTGATATAACTGCGCGGACAGAATTAATGGCTCGTCAGGGAAAAACTTCGACCACAAATCGCAAACAAGCTTTTCAAAACATAGTTGATGATTATGTAAAATTAGATTATGCCAGCAAATACAATGTAAAACCAACTGACAAGGATGCAGACAAAGAATTAAAACGGATGGGATTGACTGATTTGGGTGCAACAACGCGTTCTATGGCACGTCTTGCTGTGCGGGCAGATATTGCTTGGCAAGTTATAATGGCTCGAACAATTATGCCGACTGTCGAAGTGTCTAAATCTGATATAGCCGAAGAAAAATCAGACATTGCACGCGAACACGGATTACCAATTGAAATGACTTTGATAAGATTGACTGATGTTCCAAGCAATATAACAACAAAACTAACAAGCCCAAAAAATTGTGATGCCGCTGAAAAAATGGTTGAAGATTTAGGTGGATATCCCCAAAAAATTACGGCTATGCAATATGAATTAGCGCCAGAAATGCGTCAAAAAATTGCAGGGCTACCATTGCTTACTTGGTCTAAACCTGACGCAAATGGTTCTATGGTTTTGGTATGCAGCGAAAAGAAAGGCAAAGAATATAAAAATCTGGACGAAATAATAAAACAAAATGCACAATTCAAAAAAGCTTCGTTTATCGCAGACCAACAATTAAAACAATTGCGCCGCAAAGCAGTAATTATTATAAACGACGATAGATATAAATTATGAAAACAGTACTTTTTAATTTAAATGACAGTGAACTTGAAAAATTCATAACGGATTTAGGTCAGCCGCGTTTTCGTGCTAAGCAAATTCAAGAATGGTTAAATCGTGGTGCGCCAGATTTTATGCTGATGAAAAATCTGCCCGAAGATTTGCGTAAAAAACTGGAAGATTTGGCAGAAACTTTGCCTGTAAAAATTGTAAAAAAATTGGAAAGCAGCGACAATCAAACCACTAAATTTTTACTTGAATTATCTGACGGTGAACAAATTGAATGCGTTTTGATGCGCACAACTTATGGCAACAGTGTATGTGTTTCTTCACAAGCAGGCTGTGCGATGGGATGTAAATTTTGTGCATCTACTTTGCTTGGCCTTAAACGCAATTTAACAGTTAACGAAATGTTCGCGCAAATTCTGGTTGCGCAATGGGAATTGCGCGGCGATAAAGTGCGTGATATTAAACCAAACGGCGATGCTAATAATGGGGATGTTTCGCATATCGTTGTAATGGGAACAGGTGAACCATTACAAAATACTGAAAATGTGATTGGATTTTTAGAGCGCGCGAATAATGAATTAAATATATCTTGGCGAAGAATAACAGTTTCTACTTGCGGAATTGTTCCGGGTATAAACGAATTAAACAAATGGGGGCGCCCAATAAATTTGGCTATATCTTTACATGCACCAACTGACGAATTACGCAGCAAAATTATGCCGATTAACAACAAATACAAATTACGCGAAGTTTTAGATGCCGCTTTTGCGTTTTCCAGCGCACACAATCGTCAATTAATGATTGAATATATATTGCTGGGCAAAAAAGACCAAGATGGCTCTGTGGCGCTTTATAATGCAAATGAAGACTATGCGTTAAAACTGGTTGAATTAATGCGCGGACACAATGTTATGGTGAATCTCATTCCGTGGAATAGTGTGGACGAACGCGATTTTGCATCAGTTTCTGGAAACGCAGTGCATCGATTCCAAGATATTTTAATTAAAAACGGTATTCATACCAGAATAAGGAGAGAGCGTGGCGCAGATATTGGTTCTGCATGTGGACAGTTAAGATTAAAAAATGCTAAAAAAGGGTAAATATTATGAAATTAAGATATATAACTTGTTCTGACCCACGTGAACACAATTCAATAAAGTCTATCATAGATTTGGCGCATTTGCCCCATGCAGAAGTCGCCGTTCAATGTCACCCTTCGAAAATGAGTCACGGTATGCCACGAAATGTTTGGTTTAATGATTTATTATATGTGGTTAACCAAGGCAGCCGTATCAGTTTAGCAATCCATATTAATCAAGAATGGGCAAATGATATTTGTGCCGATGCTAAAATTCCAAATATTGTCCTAGATTGGATGCAACTTGAAAAATCTCATAATAAACCGCTTATCAAACGTATTCAATTAAATATGCCAAAAACAACAGCCGCAAATATAGATACAGACGGATTGGCCAAGATTATACACGATTTTCCGCACCACGAATTTATTTTTCAATATAACGATAACACAAAAGCAGCAATAGAAAAAATGCATAATACTGGTGCAAAATTTTCTTTGCTTTTCGATGCCAGTGGCGGGAATGGCATCGCGCCAAAGGCGTGGCAAAAACCTATTTATGAAACTCATCCGATGGGATACAGCGGGGGATTATCGCCAGATAATGTTTTGCGTGAACTTGATAAAATAAACTTGGTTGTACCAAAAGACAGGGAAATCTGGATAGATGCCGAAGGAAAATTAAAATCACAAACCATGTTCAGCGAAAAAGCATTGTTTGATGTAGAACTTGCCAAAGGTTATGTCCGTCGCGCAAACGCTTGGCAAAAAGAAAAATAATCTCTACTTGTTATTCCAGAGCGTGTGTTGTGACCACACTTTGTTAAAATTTCGTGTGGCAAGCATAGTCTCTGGAATAAGCGCCAATCAAAATAAAAAACGCCCAAACGGGCGTCTTTTAAGGTTTTGATATTTTTATAATCCCTTTGGTGTATCCATTTTTACAGATGATATCTTTTTATCCAAAGCTTTAATTACTTCGTCTGTGATATCTAAACCGTTTATGTTGGAACCTGTGCGAGCCATACGGCCATCAATCACCAAATCAAGATTTTTCTTTGCAATTACGCCTTCAATAATTGGGTCAAGATGTTTCTTTTGAATTGTGTTCAAAGCTTCTTGGTAAGCAACTTCAATCGCCTGTGCGCTTTCAGATAAAGTGCGTTGGAAATTGTTCACGCGTTTTTGATATTCGACAACACGTCTTTGCAAAGCTTCTTGGGACAAGACATCTTGAGATTTTTCGATATCGGCCTTTTCTTTTTCGATTTCTTTTTGTTCTTTTTCAAGTTTGTTTTTCAATTTTTCTTCAAAAGAAGCACGTTGTTTATGTAAATCTTCTAATACTTTTGCTTGACCTTGGATTTTATCCATGCTGACCAAAGCAATTCTTAAATCAGCCCCAGTTACAGCGTTTTCAGTCACTTCACTTAAAGCTTTTTCAACACTAACATTTGATTTAATGCTGGAAACAGCCCAAATGCCCAAAGCGGCAACAACCACAACAGCAGTAGCGACCACACCCATTTTTGTATATTTTTTTATCATTGGATTTTGTTCGTTTTTCATTTTTCTTTCCTTTTTGTTAATTGGTTATTTTGAATATAGCAAGATTTATGCCAAAAAGTAAAGTATTATTATATTGTTATCGTGCGGGTGTTAATCTTATTTCTACGCGGCGATTTGTAAGTCGTCCCATATCGTCTTGGGCGGCAATTGGTCGCGCAGAACCGCGCCCCACAATAAACATCCGTGATGTAGAAACATTGTGACGCGCAAAATAAACACCAACGCGTTCTGCCATATCCAAAGACAAAGCATGCGCGGCATTTTGATTCTTCATAGAATCTGTATAGCCTGCAATTTCCATAAAAGTTGCATTATATTTGTTCAAAATTTTTGAGATTATATTTAATGTGTCTGCGCCGTCCGAAGATATATCAGCGATATTTTCTTGCATAATTGCGCCACGCACCAAAATAATAACCACATCTGTTCCGGCGCGTTGAACAGACATACCTGGTTTGCGCAAAGCATCATATAATTCGTATTCTAATGCACTCATATAATTAACCAACACTGCATTATCTATGGCGTTTTTATCGCCGTATTGCATGTTGCTGGATAATTCCCCAGTCTGTGTAATTATCTTGCCACCGTGCCCCATATAAATAGGTAATTTTGCAGCCCGTGATGTTTCGTTCATGTCCATAAAAGATGCACCACTAAGATATTGTTGCCAATTTTCTCGTGATGGACTTTGGTATTGCAAGCAAGATGCCAGCAATATTGAAAAACTTATAAAAATAATTTGTTTTAATTTCATATCTTATTGTGCAAAAAACGATATTGTATTGTCGCCAGTTTTCATACAAAATGAAGAATCTCCTGATTCATATCCGTTAACACTTAGATGTGTAATCCAATCAATCTTTTTCGTAGTGAAATAAGCACATTCTTCAAAACTTAATTCAACAAGATTAACAGAAAATTCGCTGCCATCAAAATTGCTTGTCACAGACCATCCATCTCCACCAGCTGGCGCTTTGTCGTTAGCAATCACCCCAGATTCAATCAAGAAATCAACGGACACAGGTGTATATCCAGAATATTCCAAAAGAGTTTTAGTTTTTGTCACGATGTCTTTCAATTCTTCGTTGGCGATTAAACGCTTTTGCTTTTCATTTGTAGAATGATACATGCTGTATGTGGCGGACAGCATAATTGCACCAATAGCCAAAACACCGATAATTTCAATTAATGAACGGCCTGATTGTTCTCTCATGTTCTTTTTCCCTTTTTTTATTTAGATATATTCACAATCTCTGCGTCTTCAAATAAATCCATTGCGCTGGCTACCATTGGGTCGGCAGCGATTTCAGCTTTTCTATGCTCGGATATAGTTTGTTGTCCTGGGGCGTTTTCAACGCGTTCCAATGTCCAGTTTTTTCCAGTATTATCTTTTAACCACAATGCCAATTTTTGAGTAAAATTTTTGTCATTTTGTCTGTCATAATACTTTATTCTCCCGTCTTCAAATTCGATTATTTCAAGATTAGAATTATAATGAGAAAACAAAACTATTTCACGCGATTTTTGTAATTCTTCGCCCAAAGATTCAGCGGTTTTTATTTCTAAAAATTTTGGTTTTTCCACTATAACAGGTTGTTCAGTTTTTTTTTCTTCGACTGGCCTTTGTTTAAGTAATTCTTGAATAGGTGGCATATCTGCGATATGCATTAAACGAACAACCAACATATCAAAGCATTGCTTTTGATTGTTTGAAGCTTGTAATTCAGAAACAGATGCAACCATAACTTGCCATATTCTGGACAAAGTATTCAGAGTAATATTTTCGTTTATCTTTTTTATTGTTTCACGCTGGTCAGCTGTATAAGGTGACGAAGTTACATCTTGCAGACGCAAAGACGGATGCATACGTGTTGCCCAATGTGTCCATTCCATCATATCGTTTAACAGCATTGTTAAATCTGCACCATTATTGTATATTTCATCCAATTTATTCAACGCGACATTCACATCGCCAGATAAAACAGTTTTCATAAAATTAACAACTGTTCCACGGTCTGTTCTTTTAAGCATATCCAGAACGGCACCTTCGTCAACGTGTCCGCCTGTTTGTGCGATTGCTTGGTCAAGCAAAGATAAACCGTCACGTACAGAACCATCGGCGGCGCGCGCCAATAATTCATTTGCGCCATCTGATAATTCAATCTTTTCTTGTTCTGCAACCCAAGCAAAATGTTTTTTCAGAGTTTCAACCGGAACACGTGCCAAATCAAAACGTTGGCAACGCGACAAAATAGTCACAGGAACTTTTCTAATTTCTGTTGTTGCTAATATAAATATCACATGTGCAGGTGGTTCTTCCAAAGTTTTTAATAACGCGTTGAACGCGCTGGTTGATAACATATGGACTTCGTCGATAATATAAACTTTGTATCGTGCATTAGTTGGACGATAAAGTGCAGCATCTAATATTTCACGCATGTTATCGACCCCAGTATGAGAAGCGGCGTCAATTTCCATAACATCAATGTGTTGTCCTGCTGCAATTGCGCGACAGTTTTCGCATACCCCACATGGTTTTGCAGTGGCATGATCCGAAGATAAACAATTTAATGCTTTGGCCAAAATGCGTGCCGTACTAGTTTTTCCGGTCCCGCGAATACCTGTGAAAATATATGCGTGTGCGATACGTCCTGTGTTAATAGCCGTGGTTAAAGTTTTGACAAGAACATCTTGTCCAATAAGAGATTCAAAATCTTGACTGCGATACTTGCGGGCTAAGACTGTATAGTTATTTTCCATCTAATGCTTCCTTTGCGCCAAGCATAGCAAATAAATATACGATTTCAATAAAAAATATCTAAATTATTTCAAATTTGCGATGAAATCAGGAAAACCCATTTCTTCGTCTTCGTTAGAATCGTTTGCGTCTGAATTTTCAGATGTTTCGGCAATTTCTTGGGCCGCAGCTTTGTCTTTTGGATCGCGTTGAGAATCAATTTTTATTTGTTCTTCATTAACAATACGACCATAATGTTCCGCGGCTTGCAGCAAGCGTTCGCGTTCGATTTCGTCACTTGTTTGACGTGCTTGATCGATATATTGTTTTCTTTTTTGACGCCATTTATGACAGCGCTGTATCATTTGCCCCACAGAGGTTTGGTTTTTTTTACTTGGCATGTTTTTTCTTTTGTTCTTAAGGAAATTATTTTTAACGACAATCTATGTTATCGCTCCATTTCAACAACACTATGTTAAAACATCTTAAAACTGATTGCAATAATTTTTTTCAATTGCTATGCTACTTATTAATAGGAGGGATTTTCTTTGCAAAACCAAAAGGGTAATTTTTTAATGCAAGCATTATTGGCATTGACTTTGGTTTTTGCTTTTATGCCTTTTTTTGCTAGTAAATTATCCAGACGCGATATGTCTGCGCAAATGTATGCAGCAACAGAACAAATAGAAACAGTATATGATGTGGCGCGCAATTTTTTACGTGAAGAAAAAGAAAATTTGCCATATAAAAAACAAGAGTTGTCTGGTGGAACATTTGTTTCTACCTTGGAAAGTTATGGATTGCCTGTTGGGTTTATTCCGCAAACTTCGTTGGGGCAAGAATTGTCTTTGGTCATAGATAAAAATGAAGATGGAATTTTAAGTTATATTAAAATCAGGGGTGGGGATTTATCTAAAATTGAATTGGCAGAATTGGCGCGGCGGATCGGTTTTTATGCTGATGTCAAAGGAAATCACTTAGAAGTGGTCGTTCCAATCGATACTGTATATTCTGATATTGTGTCTAGAAAAGAAACAGATGAAAATATTGGGTTTTTATCTGAATTGGATATGAACGATAATAACATAGATAAAGTTGGTGTTTTATTTGCGCGAAACGGGGCTTTTGAAACGGCACAATTTAATACTTTGGTTCTTTATGGACTTGAATCAGGTCGAAATGAAAAAAATAGCATATCGGACATATACGCAAACAGAACAGTTTTTCAAAGTGCTGATGGTGGTGCTGCTTTGTCTATGGGGCGCGGTGAATTAAATGTAAGTGATTTGTCTTTACGGACAATTTCAAAATTTGGAACGGCTGGTGGTTTTGAATCAAACTATGCTTCGGTTTATGAATTTTCGATGGCCGAAGGTAAAACTGGGTTTTCTGGACCGTCTGATTGGATGGTTAGTGGTTCTGTTCGTGCAGATAATTTCAGTTTTAATGTGGATAGATTGGAAATAGGTTCATATTTAGATGCGTCTCGTGGTCAAGATGTTTATGTGGATTCAAATTCTTTACAATATAACACTAAAATGGGTATAGATGTAAAAAATATTTATGCGGCTAATATATCGTTGCGTGACCAAACTTCGTATGGATTGTTGAATGGACAAACTGGACCATTGTTAATAGATATTAGACCTGCTGGGACTTCGTTATTACCCGATGTTTATGTTGATACCATAGACAATGATTCTTTTGAAATTATTGAAGATCCAAAATCTGCAGATACAAAAATGATTTCTTGTCGGGATGTTATAACGGGGTTAAATGGAAATTACAACAAAAAATCTTTGGTGCAAAATATAATTTGTCAGTATGTTTTTTGGCAAAGGTTAGAAGCAAGAATAGATATAAAACAATGTTTAATGAGTGGCAGAAGTGATTGTATATAAAAAGCATTTTAACAGGTTGGTTTTGATGTCGCAACGCGGTGCGTCTATGACAGAAGTGATATTGGCAGTGGCTGTAATTGTTGCTGTATCGCCTTTTATATATAATCAAATTTTGAATATGGCGCGCGATTCTGAAGATATTGCCAAAGCAAATCAGATTGTAAAATATCGTGATGGAATTATAAATTTCTTACGCATAAATCAAAACAAATGGGAAGATGCGGACGAAATAAAAATGACCGATGAAGAAATAGAAGAAATCGCTCCGTTGGCGCATACTGTTTTCATAGATAAATACAAAGTAAATGGCGCCACAATAACCGAAGCGTATCTTGCGTTTACTATTCCGCAATCAAGATATCGTGTTGCAAACATTGCTAAACAAATAGGGGAAGATGCAGCCGTTGTTCGTGAAGATGGTATTGCTTATTCGCAAAGTTGGGCGGTGTCCGCCCCTGAAAATTTTTATGTGGGTGATTTAATTTATCGTGTTTCGCGTGATTTTGAAGGTGCAGATAAATCTAAATTTTTACATCGTGGCACAATGGGTGAAGATAATTTAAATCAGATGCAGCGCAATTTGCATATGAATAATTTTAATATATTTAATGTTTCTGATATTGATGCGGTGTCTGCCAAGATTGTTGATGCGGATGCAGTATTTTTAGATGCATCTGTTGTTGATGCGAATAATATATATTTTTCGTCTGGCGCGAATATGAATTCGGCAAATATGGCTGTGGGTTCTATGCGTGTTACTGGTGACACAAATGGTTTTAAAACTATAATGGCTGATAAACTTAATGGTGATAAATATACAACAAATGGGCGTATCATAGCGGACAGAGCTACAATCGGAAATTCAATAAATGTATCTGGGAATTTAATTTTAAAATCTGCCAGCGCCACTACATCAAGTGGTTTTGGTGGAATTTCAATGAATAAACTTTTGACCCCGTATATTTCTGCAACAGATATGAGCTTTTTTGAAAATTATGGTATAACAGTATCCGGAGAATTATTATTGGCAGCCCAGGCGCCATTAAAAATAGGAACTTGGGTTTTTCCGTCTGTCACGCCACCATCTTTTTCGAAATTTATATTAACGCGTGCAACATTACCAGCAACACCTGATGCAGATGAATTTAAAAAGTTAACAGACAAAGATTGGCAAACGAAATGATGTTAAGAAAAAAACATTTTGAACAAAAAAATTCACAACATGGTGGTATGTTGGTTGAATTGATGATGACTATTGCATTGGCAGCAATCATAATTCCGTTTGTTTTTCGTTATCAGCAAACATCTGTATCTCGTGCCAGAAACGTAGCGGTCGCCAAACAAATGGAAAATGTTCAAAATGCGCTGGAGAGATATATCATAGAAAACAAAATTGAATTAATGCGTCCAACGGGCAAAAATATATCTCGAATAAACATAGGGGATTTGGTTAATTATGGTTTGCCCGAATATATTGCGGATAACTACAAAAACGATTATCAGTTGCGCATATTAAAAACAGCAGACAATAACAACAAGGCTGTTTTACAGGGTGTTGTAATTTTGTCTAATAGAGAAATAACACCGCTTCGAACACGTGAAATAGTAAACCTTGGTGGTGGCAAATTTGGTTTTGTTGAAGGAAATACAACATACGGTGGTTTTGGGGCTTTTCGTGCGAATGCCACAGATTTTGGAATTACGGATACCAAAGGTTTAGTTGGAACAACGGCTACAACGCGTGGTAGTACAGAATATTTATGGCGTATACCATCAGAAAGTGAAATTGATGCAACAATGCAATCGCCGCTAAATTTGGATGGACACGATTTACAGAAAGTGCGTTTTTTTGATGCGTCCAAAGCACAATTTGAAGAAAAATTAAAAGTAGAAAAACTAGCCACAGATTCTTTGGTGTTTTCTAATCGTGCAACCATAGATGCGGTTTTTGCTACGAATACAGCGGTTGTAAATGGCGCTTTTACATCTGATTCTCGGACTTTGAATGTTGGCGGGGTTTTGGCTTTGGCAGATTCAGCAAAGTTTTCTTCATTTTATACAAATGATTTGTATGTTAATACTTTGACATTAAATGGTTTTACTGTGACAAAATCAGCAGACAAATCATCAACTTTGAAAATCATAGGTGATATGGATTTGGTACTTGGTCATATCACAGCATCGTATGTCTCGGTGGGCTATACAGGTTCTGTCACGCCGCAATTAACAATTAGCGAAAAAATCCAAGACCCAAAAGATTCTTCATATTATTGGAATGTGAAAACCAAAAAAGCGCGTTTTGCGGATGTGAATTTTCCAGATTTGGCGCGTATGGCATCAGACATTGTGAAAATGGAATCTAAACCGGGCAGCGTTGCAACGACTGTTTTTGGTGGTGTTGCAGCAAATGCGAATGCTACGGTCGGAGATTATATTAACGCACTGAACGATATACAAACGCAAATCAAGGAAAAATATCAACAGTTGAATTTAGAATAATTTATGGTATAAATCTGAAATAACCCTGGGGGTAATAGATGAAAACAGTATGTGATTTTTGTAAAACTGAATATTTGCTAGATAAAATGCCTAATACACAAGTTAAATGTGCAGTATGTGGGCATGTTTGGACGCCACGTGTTCCTTTTCGTCAAAATGCTACCATGAAATTGATTGCGGCTATTTGTGCTTTGATTGCGGCATGTGTGTTTTCATTGGTTGTGGTGTTTAATTTTACTTCGAAAAATACTAATAATAAGCCGTTGATTACAACCATAGATGATAAAAACATACATCTTGTAGAAGACGAAACTGGAACCAAGCGTATATTTGTGTCTGGGGATATCACGAACACCACAGATGATATTTACGGATTGCCAAACATAGTAATCGTTGCATACGATGAACACGACAATGTTTTGTCGCGCCAAGCTTTTACTCCGCCGGCAACTTTGTTGGAAGCAAAAACCACAGTCACATTTAATCATATGTTGTCTGTGAACCCTGCAAATGTAAAAAGATTATCTGTGGAATTAAAGGAATCAAAATGAAAATTTTGTCAGCAATAATTGCATCAGTTTTATTATCGCCTGCGTTTTCAGCAACTGCGCCAGCGCCACAACCTGCTCCGCGGGTCAGTTTGTTTTCTACATCAGTAGATTGGGCGGCGGTAACTGGTCGTCCTTGGCAACAATACAAAGGTGAAATCAGTGGCAGAAACAGAAAATTGATAAAACAGGGTCTGGTATTATATTACCTTGATGCTTTTCCTTGCTATGGCGAAGCGGACAGCGTTCGCGTTTGGATATCCCCAGATGGTGAAATGTACGGGCATTTGCGTTTAGTCTGTATTGCTGCCCCAAAGACAGTATCATTTGCTTATCGTAATGCAGTGCAAGATGCTTTGGACGCGCGCACAGATGGAATTTTAATCTGTCCGACAGATGCTGAAAGATATTTTAAGATAGATCTTTCTAAATGTGAAATTGGGCCAAAATGGACGGAATATAAATAATGTCAGAAATCCGCAACTTTATTGTAGATAGTGAAAACACAGGTATCCGTTTGGATAAATTTTTGGCGAATTATATGCCAGAATTTTCACGCAGCGAAATTCAAAAATTTAATATTAAACGCGCTGATGGTAAAACATTAAAATTATCAGACAAAACCAAAGAAAACGAAGAATTTATCGTTGAAATTCCAGATAAAAAAACAGACATCGCTTACGACAATATTTCAAATGATTTTGATTTAGATATTTTGTTTGAAGACGATGATATAATTGTTTTGGATAAGCCGCGTGGTGTTGTAATGTATCCATCGGCTGGGAACAAAACGGGAACGCTTGTCCAAAATTTATTATCTTACACGCATTTATCAACACTTGGCGGATTGACAAGACCTGGGGTTGTTCATCGCCTTGACAAAGATACCAGCGGGGTTATGGTTTTTGCCAAAAGTGACGCGGCATATCGTGGTTTGGTAAAAATGTTTTCAACTCACGATTTGACAAGAAAGTACATAGCATTTGTTTGGGGTGTTCCGACATGGGGCGGGGCAGAAATTACTGGGAATATCGCGCGTTCTTCGCGCAACAGACAAAAAATGAGTTTGGTTAAAACAGGTGGCAAACCAGCTCATACAATCGTCAATGTTATGGATGCTTGGACACGACCTGGGATTTCTTTGTTTCGTTGTACATTAATGACGGGGCGAACACATCAAATCAGGGTTCATCTGTCTTCGCATGGTTTTCCAGTTTTATGCGACCCATTATATGGACGCGAAAAATCGCACCTAGGTTCGGTCAAAGACCCGGCATTATTGGAATTTTTGAAAACGCATAATGGGCAAATGTTACACGCGGAAGTTCTGGAATTCAAGCATCCAGTAACAGGTGAACAGATGCATTTCAAATCTCGTATGCCAATCGACAT
This sequence comes from uncultured Pseudomonadota bacterium, assembly GCA_947303585.1. Taxonomy (GTDB): domain Bacteria; phylum Pseudomonadota; class Alphaproteobacteria; order Rs-D84; family Rs-D84; genus Enterousia. The sequence continues at coordinate 76,317 of CAMYYT010000001.1, forward strand.
GATGGAATTGAAAGAAATCCTGGACGGCGAATAAAAATTCCACCCTTGGGGGTGGGGCCCACGAAGTGGTAGTGGGGACAAAAAAATAATCATCACCCAACTTCATTTTTCTCTTTCTTTATTTTTGATTGTATGATAAAATAAAGACAAAGTATATGGAGAAAGGGGATGAAAAATATCGTCAAAACCGTTAGTTTACTAACAATAGTTTCTTTGATTCCTGCGGCTTTCGCTGCTACATCACGTGTCGGCGTTACGAACAAGGCGTCTGCACGGTTGCCGTCGATTGCGGGGCATATTTTGTCTGGTGGCACAACCACGACAACCACGACTGCGACAACGGCGTCTTACTATGGCGCTGCTGATTGTGTTGAAAAATACGAAGATTGTTTGCGTGCTGACGATGTTTGTGGTTCTAATTTTGAAGAATGTACAACTAACGTTTTGCTTCATGCCCAAATGCCAAAATGTTCGAATATTTTGTATCAATGTTCGGCTGCGGGGGTTCAACAGTTATTTGGGACATCTGCAATAACGGCTCTTTCTACTGTGGCGTCTGACGGTTATGTCAAGGATGACAAAGGAAACAATACAACCGAAGTGGCGGAATATATGTATCCACTTAAAAATTCAGAATTGAATAATTTGATTGCTGGTGCAAAAGAAGGTAACAAATTAACCAAAGAACAATGTGTTAAACGTTATACAAATTGTTTACAACGTGATGATGTCTGCGGTGAAAATTTTGAATTATGCACAAGCGACAGGGAATTTAAAAAACAAGCGGTCCTTTGTGATTCAACATTTGAACGTTGTCCAACAGATGCCAAACGTGAATTATTTGGTTCTACAGAGGCGGCGGCAAGTTTAAAACCAGCAGCAAATTCTGAAAACAACTACAACAGATTAAGAACACTTATCGAAGACGGGCGTGCGTATGCGGTTGGTAATGCGGTAAAAACTTGTAACAAAGTTGTGAAAAATTGTTTTGTTAATGCGTGCAGCAAAAATCCTTTCCGCTGTGTCGAAGGGGTAAGTATTGCACAGATAAATACTGCAGATTTTCTTGGAACTGGAACAAGTGCTATTAATACCGAAGATATTGATATGACAGAAACCCAAGACGCAACGGCAGTTCGTAAATGGTTAAAGGGTCAATGCCGCGATACAATTGGTTCAAATAAGTCTTGTCACATGGTGTATCGTGAAAAGAATAATATTTCAGAATCTGAATTGATGAATACAGAATTTCAAGAAGAAGTATTTAATCTTGCATATTCTGACAAAACTGTTCAAGATGCTATACAGGTGCAAATGCAAGAAAATATCAAAGTTTTTGATACAAATGCGAAAAATGCATGTGTGGAAACTATAAAATCTTGCGCAATGCGTTCTTGTGGTGGCGGTTTGGGGTCTGTGTGTTATAAACAGGCAAGATACAGCACATCGTCAACAACGATGCCTGCAACTTTCACAAACAATCTTACTAACACTACCAGCACAATTAATATGACAGCAACCGCGATAAATGACAACGGTGTTCATATCAATGGTGATAACACATATGGTGATATCGAAGCGGGTTGTTCAGCAATTGTTAACGCGGATCCAAATTGTCAATATGCTGCAACCGCATCATCCTCAGATGGATATACATACAATTATACACGAAATAATACATTTTCAACATTGTTCCCAAAGGGCGGTTCTTTGGCACAAGACCCGATTGGTGCGATTGGAAAATTGAATGCGTTGTTGGCAACATCATATAATGACGCCGCAATTGAAAAAATGAAAAAACAATGCAGAACAATCGCGCTTTCTTGCGTTGAATCTGTCTGTGGCGAAGATTATATTAATTGCTATCGTAACAGAACAGACATTGTTGCTGGCAAGGGTGGTTCTGGAACATATGCCACAAACACAAAGTTGGATAAAAGTATGAACAAGGTTGGTGGTGTTCTTGATTACAATATCGTTATTGGTTTGTGTATGAATACCGTTAAAAGTTCATCTGTGTGTGAAGAACACTTGAAGGTTGCAACAGCCGAATGGCGCAACAGTCAAGATGATAATAGTTGGGGTGATGCAAATTCAGTTGGCGAAAGCTGGTTGGGCGCAAATGCAACAAAAACTGATAAAGTTTTGATTGGTTGCCGTGCTAGTGAACAAAGTAAGAAAGGTTCAAATCTTAGTATTTTTGCCAAGAAAGATTGTAGCGATATGATGCCACCAGTTAATAATTCTTGTGATGGTGTAGCAAGTTTTGGTTGTACATACGACGAACCTGTGTATCAAGAACAGTCTGAATATGTGTTGGAAAATGGTGCGACAACTTTGTTCCAAGATTTATTGCGCGATGTTGAAATGCAGGCACAGATGTTGTATAACGCGAAACTTACCAAAGAACAAAATATCTGCCGTAGTAATAACAATGGTGGTATTATGGGTAAGGGCGACAATGGTTCTACATTTATGTGGGTGAAATTAAATGGTTCAAAGGTTCCAGGAAACTACCCAAGCCAAGGTTTGGCTTCGAACCAATTCACAGCGTCAAATGATTTGTATGGTTCGTTCTGCCGTGCGAAAATTACTGTCCAATCTGACGATAAAGATATCCAAAATTTATTGGAAGATAAACAAACAGCTTATTTCGCAGTTGGTGATTCATTTACCTGTGGTTCATGGATAAGCGATGCCGATTTACGTAAAATTTCTGACACGGTTGGTAATCGCGCCCTTTGCCAAGAAGGCTATGGAAAATGGGTAGACGGTGAATGCAAAACAGATGGTGTTGCTAACCGTTCAACCAAAGAACATATCGCATACGCATGGGGTACAGTCGCGCCAATGTTGGCAGGTGGTGCTTTGGGCGTCGGCTTAACCGAATCTGGATTATTAGCAGGCCTGACTGCAAAATCCAATGGCGGTAACACACAGAAGCAAAACAAAACGTTGTGTTCAAAATACGCTGCTGCTGCTGAAACACCAGGTGATGCACAACAATCAAATCTTGATCTCGCAAAGCAGTATTGTGAAAAAGTTTATTCTAGTTCTGCAAAAGAGTGTGAAGATATTTCTGGGAACAACACGGCCACGGCCAAGAAAATTAGGATTGCCTGTGATGAAGCTAGTGATAAAGATACTTGGGGAACAACAAAGGAAGAAAAAGGTCTTGGAACCAGAATTGCTGTTCCGCTTGCAACCGCTGCTGTTGGTGGTGCATTGGGTGGTGGTATAACTGCTTCGGTTATTAAACAAAAGAAAGAAAATATTAAAAACGAAGCTGCTCAAAAATGGATGGATGAAATCGGTGAACATATCCAATGTTATTTGGGAACCGATGAATTGGGAACATACGGCGACGTAGTATCCATTGAATTAGATTAATATTTTCAAAAAATAAAAAAAAACAGGTTGCCTTTCCGCAACCTGTTTTTTTGTTTCCGCTTTTTAATTTTTCCGCTTGGTGCTGGGAACCCAACCTAAATTCCCCCTTAGGAGGGGTGGCACGGAAGTGCTGGGGGATGGTTGAAATAACCGTTGCCTTTTGTTTTCTTTGTATCTATAATCGCATTAAACAAAGGATACAAAAATGAAAGATTTATTTCGCAAAATTTTCGGCCCAAAGGGTAAAAAAATTACTGCCGGTGAATTGGCTAAAAAATTCGGATTGGAATTAAAGGGAAACGCCAAAGAGATGGTAAACGGTGTTGCGCCGATTGCTGATGCTAAACCTGGACAGTTGGCGTTTTATTCTACGGAACGTAATTCTGCTGCTTTTAAAATTTTGCCTATCGAAGTTTTGCAGAACACGCGTGCTTCTGTAATTTTGTTGCAACATGCACAAATCAAAGACGCACCAAAAGGTGCAACGCTTTTAATTACTGATTCTCCGCGTGGAAATATCGTAAAAATTTTGGGTGAAATTTATGCTGAAAAGCCTCGTTTCGGTGTGTCTTATTTTGCAACCATAGAACGCGGTGTGTTTTGGCGCAAAAAACGCACGAATTATGTCGGGCAATATGCGACTATTGAAAAAGGTGCTGTGATTGAAGAAGGTGTTAAGATTTATCCAGGGGCTTTCATTGGTCGTAATGTGGTTTTGGGTGCGAACACTATCGTTTACGGCGGGGCGCACATAGAAAACGCTACAATAGGTTCAGATTGCGTGATAAATTCGGGTGCGGTAATTGGCAAAGATGGTTTTGGATACACGCGTCAGAACGGTAAAAATGTGTTTATACCACATACTGGCCGCGTGGTGTTGGGTAAACGTGTGTCTGTGGGTGCGAATACTTGTATTGATCGTGGCGCGATGACAGATACTGTTGTCGGGGACGGAACAAAAATCGATAATTTATGTCAGATTGCGCATGGTGTTGTTATTGGCAAAGAATGCTTTTTGGCTGCGGGCGTGGGATTGGCTGGCGGTGTTGTTGTGGGTGACCGTGTGTTGCTGGCGGGGCAGGTCGGTGTTCCAAACGGTATTCATATCGGAGATGATGCCGAAGTCGGTGCAAAAAGCGGTGTATTTCGTAATATTCCTGCTGGCGAAAGATGGCTGGGATTGCCTGCCAGTCCGGGGCTTGAATTTTTCCGTCATTATGCTTGGGTTAAAAAGAACATGGATAAGAAATAAAAATAAAACGCCCGTTCGGGCGTTTTTTATTTCGGACAAACTTCTAATAATCCGTGTGTTGTTTGTATTTCATCGTTTATATATACTGTGATATCGCGTTGCATACCGTCTGTGTAATTATACACAAAAGGTTTTTCAGCAAACAATGGTGCGCGTTCATATATATCAAAGAACGGTTCCAACAGAGATTCAAACCATTGACGATTTTTGCAAAGACATGCATTTCGAACATCTGCGACCATTTGACCAGTAACGCCATTTGAATAACTGTGTGCGATTTCATCGTCGTTCATAACCATACAACGTGACGCCACAGCAAATTCGTTAGCATCGTCTTTCAAGAATTGATAAACGGCTGCATCACTTGCGCCTTTTTGACGCATCTTGTAAATGATTCCTTCGCTGCAACAGGCGCGTGAAGCGTTCATCAAAATTTTATATCTTTCAACCAATGGCGCCATTGCTTCGTTATCTGCATTGACATCGTAATTGGAATATATTGCATACAAAACATCGTCTTCGCGGACAGGATTCATATGCGGAGAACGCGGAAACGAAGCCGTTTTATACACAGGCTTTTTATACCATATTTCACATTCAGCCATCGAAGTAAACGGACAAACGGATGAATAGCCACACGAAGTATCGCAAGTTTCAACTGGTTCAGGTTCAACATATTGTGGTGCCAAGATTTCTACTTTGTCGACTTCTTCTTCCAAGACAACAGGTGTTAATTCACAATCTTTGCCCACACATTCAGACGCGTTCGCACAATTTGCACTAAACGCAATAGCAATAAATGCCAAAAAAGAAATTTTATTTTTCATGTATTTAATTTTATCACAAAAAAAGCCTGCTTAAAACAAAAATTTTTATGTTGTATAAAATATTTTAAATTTCTATACTGTGAATAGATTCTTATACACAAAAGGAAGGAAATATGAAAAAAATCTCTATATTGTCTGCTTTGATAGTTTTGTCAGCACCGGCGCTGGCGGTTGAAGATGTTCATAAAATGTATGGCAAAGAACCCATGGATGTCGCTTCGCCAGAACTTGTTGCACAATATGAACAACAAACTAAAAAAGCTGATGTCGAAGAAGTTAAGAAAGTAGAAGAGATAAAAGAAATAGAAGAAGAAAAAGTAGAAAAAGTAAAAAAAATTAAAAAAGTCAAAGAAATTGAAGAAATAGAAGAAGTCAACGAAGAACCAAAATCGCCAATATTTGAAGAACCAAAGTTTGAAGAACCATCAAACCCAAAAATTCGTTTCCCACATGGAATGCAATTTGGTGTTGGCGTTTCCGCAACTTCTGGTTTAAACGGATTTATTGGTTATAACAACAAAAATTTTGATTCTTTCTGGGCTAAACGATTCGGTATTCGTTTTGATTTTGCGAATATGTCCCCAATCAAAAGCAAATTAAATAAAAGAATCAACAAGGCTATTGGTGATGATGGTGTTGAAATCGAAGATGCTTTGAAAATAGATAACTTTGCGCTGGATGCCAAACATTATGGTGCGATGATTGATTTTTATCCATTCGGAGATACTTGGTTCTTGGGTGGGTGGCGTCTGTCTGGTGGATATTTTACTGGTAAACTTGACCTAGATGCAGATATTCATGGAACTAAACAAGTCGGTAAAATCGAATTTGAATTGGATGATAAAAAGTTCTCTTATGATGGCGATGAAATGCATGGCAAGGCTATGATTGATTGGAAATACAAGGGGCCGTATGCGGGAACGGGGTTTGACCTTGGTTTGTTCTGGGGCTTTAAGATTTACTTTGATGCCGGTGTGGTCTTCACAGACAAAACAGCCAAGATTGATTTAGATATACCGTTTGACGGTTTGCGTGATGCAAATGGAACTTTGATTGAAAAAGATAGTGCTAATCCTGTTGTTAAGGCGGCTTATGATGAATTTATGGCTGCAAAAGACAAAACTTTGGCAGATGCGCGTAAAGAAATCAAAGATTATCCATATTACCCAATCGTAAAACTTGGATTTATGTATCGGTTCTAGAAAATAACCACCCTTCGGGGTGGTTTTTTGCAAATTTTTACGCATCGAATCGGATAACGAATCGGGAAAAAAGCGAAAAACCGAATCATTTTTTGTGGGTTTTGGACGTTTTTTATCTGGGTGCCAAGAAAAAAATAAAAAAGTTTTTTGATGAAAAAATCCCTGTTTTCTGGTTTTTTTTGGGTTTTTAAGATTTTTTGCAAATTATTTTTGAAAAATTGCTTGACTTTTCGAAACTTCAAACACATAATAAGCGGGCTTTCAAGTTGGCCCTCTGCAATCTAAGAAAAGTCAACCCCTGAAATTTCGCGATTAAATCGCAACATTGTTAATAAAAGCAGCTCATCAAAATGATTTTTGATAACTCAAAAATCTGTTCAAGAAGAGATATGCAGACAGTTGAATTTGGAATTATCCAAA
>CAMYYT010000002.1 GCA_947303585.1 uncultured Pseudomonadota bacterium
TCTCTGTGGCCGTTAACAGTCCGTTGTTCTACCGACTGAACTATGCCCGAATAACAGCGCTTATATTATACCTAAACTCCGCACAAGTCAAGTGTTTTATGTGGCTTAAGAGAATTTTTTCATGTGCCCCAAAAATCCGCCTTTGGGGTCTTTTTTATCGTGTGTTATAACCATGTTTATCTTGTAATTTTATTGAACGATCTTTGTAAAAAAACGCTGATGTCGCAATTTTCAGCAAAATACAATCAGCGTTTTTTTATGAGAAGCAAAAATTATTTACAATAATCTTTCTGGATGTCGGCCATCATTTTTGTCAGATCTGCTTGTGCTTTTTTCAAATCATCAAACAATTTAGTTGCCTGGGTGAGTTTTTCAGAAATTTGATGGAATGCCTTTTCTGATTCAATAACACCAGTATTTGCTTCTGTGATTTGTTGTAATAATTCAACGCGTTGTTCAGAATCTTTAACAGCACGTAAAGCTTCTAATTTAGATTCGTAATCAACAGTTTTGGTATTAAAATCATTTTGTGCTTTTGCACTTTGTTCTGCCAACCGATCTATAAATTCTTTAAATGCTTTGAAATCTGTCAAAGTTTTTAATTCTTTACTTTCGGTTTTTGCTGTGTTTTGAACTTGACGTGGTTTGCGACCGCGTTTAACAACGGGCTTTTCAACTTTTGTAATTTCTTTCGGTTGGTCAACAACAGGAACAATAATAGTTTTAACTGCTTTGCGTGGTTTACGTTCGGCCTTCGGTGCCTTTGCTTTGATAGCTTTTTGGGGTTTCGCTAACGCTTTGCTTTTTGAAATTTTTGATCTGTTTGGCACTTTTGTTTCGTCCCATAATTTTTTGAATTCTGCAAAACATTCTGGATTAAATAGTTTTTTTGTACCTTTGTGTGCAAACCAACTATTTATTTCTGCTGCTAATATAGATTTTTGTTTCAAAAGTTCACACTTTTTTATATAAAAAACTCCCATGCTTTTGCAGCCTAATTTTTGCGCTAAATCTGCTAATGACCACCAATTTTCTATGGAAACGGATATTTTTTCACGTTTGAAATTGTTTATGTCGTTAAGCCATTTATCTAATTCCTTGGTCGCGTCTTCCCACCAGTCGGCAACATCCATAGTCAAACGTGCTGATAATATCATGCTTTGGTTAGAAATATATTCTTGTGTGGTTGGTGTTAATTTTTTCGTAGAACGAGTTGTTAACACTTTGTTTAATGATTCTTTATCGGGCAAAGGACGCTGTTTTGCGATCAAGATTAATTCACGCAAAATGGCGATGTTTTCATCTGTCATATTATTCAAAAATACTTTGCGGTCAGTATCTCTTAGGGCCAAAACAATAAAAAGTGCATGCAATGCATAAAAACAGGGGGCGTTGTTTTCTTTGTTGCACCCCAAAAGGCCTTTTAAATTTTCTGGTTCTGCAAGAATTTCACGGGCTTTTGCCGCCTTGCAATTAGAGGTTGCATCAAAAATGTTTTTGATGGTATCGGTATCTTTTTGAAAAGCGGATGCTTGCGCTTGTCTTGAGCGTTTTAAAGTTTTTTCTTCTCTTGCTATCAATTTGGTTCCTAGTGGCATAATTTTACCTCTTTGTTGTTTATACTGTATGTATATAATACATAAAAATGTTTTGTCAAGTAATTTTTTGCACTGGGGCACAAATGAAAGCAAAAAGCACTTCAAAAAAAATATCAAATATGATAGGATAATATTCAGATTAGAATGTAAAGGGAACTCTTATGAAATTTTATATCGCGACACTTGCGGTGTTAATGCCGGCACTGGCTTTTGGTGAACAAGATTGCGCAACAATGAGTCACACACCTGATGGCATTCAAACTTTGCAAGACGTTATTAAGCTGGGGCTTTGTCGCAATCCGCAAACTGCGGCTGCGTATGCGTCGTTGCGCAGCAGTCATTTTAATAAAAACGCAGGATATGCGAATTATTTACCAAGTGTTTCTGCATCGGTAAGTGCGAACAAAAACTTTGCACAAAGCGATAGTGTGATGAACAAAAATTATGATTGGGGATATGGCGCTTCGATTTCTGCGTCTTATTTGATATTTGATTTTGGTAAACGTACTGCGGATATGAATCAAATGATTGCAACTTATCGTGCGGCGGGATTTGATTATGATGAAACAGTTCAAAATTTTGTTTATGGTTTGGTTGGTTCGTATTATGAATTGTTAAATGCGGATGCAGATGTTGAATCTGCGCAATCGGCATTAAAAGTTGCACAAACTGCCAAAGATATGGCTGACAAAAAATATAACGCTGGGGCGGTTGCCAAGGCCGATGTGTACAAGGCTGATACAACATTGGCACAATCACAATTATCATTAGAACGTGCAAAAAACAATCGCGAAATCGCTAAAGGAACGCTTTTAACTAAACTTTCTTTTTCGGCAGACCAAGAAATTGTAATTGCGGATATGTCTTCAACTTTTGGAACCGAAGCAGAAAATGAAAACATAGATGAATTGATAAAGATTGCGCGCGAAAAAAGACCTGATTTGTTAAAGGCTTCGGCGAACAAGGATGCGGCTTGGCATAAAAGAAATGCGGCGTTTTTGAAAAATTTGCCATCTATAAGTGCCAGCGGTTCTGTGTCTTGGAACGATGAAAGATTGCCAGGTGTATTTGAACCTGATTCAAATCAAATAAACGGTTCGATTGGAATTCGTGCGTCTATGCCTTTGTTTGCAGGTTTTGCAAATCTTTATGGACTTCGTGCTGCGGAATCAGACTATGACAGGGCAAAATATAATGAACAGCAAACCAGTAATACCGCAATGATGGATGTGTTTACTGCATATCAAAATTATAAAACAGCACAAACGGTGTTAAAGCACGCAGAAAGTCTTCTTAAATCGGCAACAGAAAACGAACGTGTTACATCTGGTATGTACAAAGTAGGGCGTTCGACTATGCTTGATTGGCAGACGGCTCAATCAGAATTGATTAACGCACAAAAACAAAATAATGCTGCGAAATACGATTTGTATGTAAAACGTGCGGCGGTTGCGTTGGCTATCGGCGATATAAAATCAGAAATCGAAGGAATGAAAAATGACTGATAAAAGAAATTGGTTTAAGCGCCATAAATGGTGGACTGTGTTCGGTGTGGCTTTGATAGCAACTGTTGGTATAAGCGTTTTTGGCGCAAAAAAAATGGAAAAGAAAAATTATGTTACGATGGATATTACGCGCGGCGATATATCACAAACTGTTACGGCGACTGGTGAAATTATGCCGGTGAACACTGTAAGTGTTGGATCACAAGTATCGGGTACCATCGAAGAAATTTTCGTAGATTATAATTCTGTGGTGAAAAAAGGTGATAAATTATTAACCATAGAACCATCTGTTTTACAGGCTTCTGTTGATGAAGCCAAAGCGTCACTTGATAGTGCGATATCTCAACGCAATTATGCGAAAAATGAATATAACAGAAGTAAAACACTTTACCAAGATGATTATATCCCGCGCAGCGAAATGGAAAAAGCACAAACGACTTATGAACAAGCAGAGGCTGCTGTGGTTCGTGCGCAATCTCAATATGATAAAGCGGTCACAAATCTTAGTTATGCAACAATTGTGTCTCCTGTTGATGGAACTGTGATTTCAAGAAAAGTAGACAAAGGTCAAACTGTTGCGGCATCCTTTCAAACTCCAGACTTGTTTGAAATTGCCGAAGATTTAACCAAAATGCAAATTGAAACATCTGTATCCGAAGCTGATATTGGAACCATTAAACAAGGTCAGCCAGTCACATTCACTGTTGACGCATATTCTTCAAATGTATTCAAAGGCGAAGTCCGTCAAATTCGTTTGTCACCAACTACTACATCCAATGTTGTTGTTTATACAGTAGTAATTGATGTAGATAATGCGGATTTGAAATTGATGCCTGGGATGACTGCTTTTGTAACGATAGTAGTAGCCGAAGCCAAAGATGCATGGAAAGCACAAAATTCAGCGTTTTTAATCCGCAGTTTTGATGGTATTGTTGCGGTTAGTGATGAAAATATAACACCAAAAACACACCTTGCGATTAAACGCGGCGAAGAAATAAAATTGATTTCTTATACCAAAGGTTTGGCCACAGCCACAGAAACACAAATTATTTCTGATGAAATTATGGCTGGTGATAAAATCGTAATTGGTTATATGGGGCAAAAATCTAAAAAGTCAGGACAAAATAATGGTCGTGGCGGTATGATGGGTGGTCCTGGTCCGCGTTAAAGGTATAGAAAGCATGAAACAAACGCCAATTATATCTATGAAGAAAATTTGTAAAGTCTTCCCATTGGAAGTGGGCGGAGAGCAACAAGTTTTGTTTGATGTTTCTTTCACAATAAATTCTGGTGAATTTGTTGCGATTATGGGACCATCAGGTTCTGGAAAATCAACTTGTATGAATATAATCGGTGCGCTTGATGGTGCGACCAGCGGCATTTATGAATTATATGGTAAAGATATTACGACGCTTTTGCCGGACGAACTGGCAAAAATAAGAAACGAATATATCGGCTTTGTTTTTCAAAACTTTAATTTGTTACCCAAAAGAAATATATTAGACAATGTAATGTTGCCTTTGATGTATCGTGGCTTGCCAATGAGTGAGCGGCTTGAACGTGCGCGTGAAATGTTGCAATTGGTAAATTTGGAAAACTTTGAAACATATTTGCCGACACAATTATCTGGTGGAATGAAACAAAGGGTTGCGATTGCGCGTGCCTTGGCGGGAAATCCTAAATTGATTTTGGCAGACGAACCGACTGGTGCGCTTGATTCAAAAATGGGAAACGAGATTTTAAAGTTTTTCAAAAAATTAAACAAAGAATTGGGAATAACGATAGTAATGATTACTCATGAATTTGAAATTGCACAATATGCCAATCGAGTAATTCATATTTACGACGGTCGTATAACTTATGATGGGCCTGTTCCCAAAAGTGAATCTGTGTTATTAAAATCAGAACAAAAGGCGCGCCAAAAATGACATTTTACGACATTATGCATGAATCTTGGTTGTCTATCAGCGGAAATAAAATGCGTTCATTTTTGACGGTGTTAGGTATAGTAATTGGTATTATGGCTGTGGTGATAATGGTTGCTGTGGGTGAAACGGTTCAACAATCTATCACAGATCAATTTTCATCGCTCGGCACAAATACGATTATGATACGCGCAGGTGCGGCGCAAAGCGCGGGTGTGCGCACCGGTAATCGTATGACATTAACAATGGACGATATACAATATATTTCTCAGTTGCCAGATGTTGCTGCGGTAACCCCGCAAGACACTTCAGGCGCCCAGGTTGTATATGGAAACAGAAACTGGTCTACATCTGTGGTTGGGGTGTATCCGGGGTATGCAACTGTTCAAAACATAGAAATGGAACACGGAACATTTATTGATATGTCTGCGGTCAGAAACGCTGCGACATACGCGGTTATTGGACCTGAAACAGCCGAAGAGTTGGGGTTGCCTAAAAATCCAATCGGTGAAATAATTCGTGTTCGTAATACGCCATTAACAATTATTGGGGTCACCAAAGCAAAGGGCAGTTCTGGCATGGGGTCACAAGACGATATGATAATTGTGCCAATAACCACTTTGAAAAAAAGAATAACCGGTTCGCGTTTTCCTAATTCAGTATCTATGATAGCATTGAAATTATACCAAGATGCAGACAACGATATCGCTACCGAACAAATAACATCTTTGTTGCGTCAAAGACATAAATTAAAAGACGGCGATGCAGATGATTTTCAAATAACTGATATGAAACAAGTTATGGAAACGATGGAAACAGTAACGGGTTATTTAACGCTTTTGTTAATTGCAATCGCGGCAGTATCATTGTTGGTGGGTTCCATAGGTATTATGAATATGATGTTGGTATCAGTTGCAGAACGTACTCGTGAAATCGGTATAAGAAAAGCCATTGGCGCACAAGAAAGCACCATCATTACACAGTTTTTATCTGAATCAATATTGATATCGTTTATCGGGTCTATGTTTGGACTTGTCCTTGGGGTAGGTTTATCCCAAGGAGTGGGCAGATTAATATTGCATTACAACGTTCCATTTTCAATTTGGCCTGTTGTTGTGTCTGTGTCGGTCGCAGTAGTGGTGGGATTGGCATCTGGTGTAATGCCAGCAATCAAAGCCGCAAAATTAAACCCAATCGATAGCCTAAGATACGAATAAAATTATATTTGAAATACAGTGAAAAAAACAATTAACGAACGGATGCGCTAATATTTTGTGTGCTTTTACTTGTGGCGGATGTTCCAGGATTTACGGTTTTAGGTTGTTCTGTCCTTATTCCACGAAGTCCCAATACACAATATTGAAAATCTTCTGGGTCGGTTTTAGACCAGCATTGTGAACCATTGTTGCCCATAACACCAAATCTTAATTGTTCTTCGCTTAATGTCACTGTGCACCTTTGGTAATTTGATGATGCACTGGTCCCAGTAAACGGACAATCATATTGTCCTTGTTCAACAGAACTTTTCCAAAAGTTCCCCCCAGGACAGAATTTTTTTGGATTGCTGCATTTCTGTTGTTGAACACTATTTGCCGGCAAATAGTAACCCTTGGTAACTTTTATAGATGTTTCTACGCACTCCGTATGGTCAGCATTAGCTTTGGTTCCAATCGGGCATTTATCACACCCATCACCATAACCATTTGCAACATAATGTTCATCATCAAAACCATGCTCACTTGTGCAGGCGTCTTTAGGTAAAAGCTTCCCTTGGTCTACGCCTGATGCTTTATGCCAACCCCCAAGTTTTTCGGAACCCAAACAAACATATCCCGAAGGACAAGGTGCGCATTCTTCTGTGTCTGCAGGAAGGTACGAACCGGCTAAACATTTTATAGCTCTCTCAACACATTCTGTTTGAGCTGCGTTTGGTTCTGTCCCATCTGGACACGATTCCACACCCTGATCTTCATCTTTTGGTGTTACCTTTACTTTGGTTCCAGGGCAATAATAGTTTCTAAGAGCTGGGTCCGCTTTTTCGCAATCTAAACAAAAAACACTATCTTTACAGAACACACATTCACTTTTTCCCCTTGGTAAATAGGATCCTGGGTCGCATACCAACTCTTTATAGTAAACTTTATCATCAGTAAAAATTGATTTGTAATAACATTGATCCTTCCTGCTTGAGCCTGCATCAGAATATGGAAAATCTGCAGGGCATAAACGCCAACCACCACCATGCGTACCCCAGCTAGGCCACCTGTTCGCGCATCCGTCTTCAAACTGGCCTATTGTAACAGCTTGGTTCCCCCCGCCCTCGCAATAACATCCCGGTTTACACATGTGCCGTTGAGTGTTTAGGCAGACATAACCCGCAGGTGCTTTTTTGTTATTGCTATTACAGTATGTTGCTGTTGCATACGATGGAACGACTTGTCCGGCCGACGCCATTGTTGCGATACCTAACATCAAAAATGTACGTTTTGTGAACATGACTATATAAAAATCCCGGTTCCTTTCTAATAAGTAAAATTATACTATCTTTCCCCGCTTTCCGCAAGGGGAAAATTAAACACAAAAAAATAATCGGCGCCCAGAAGGATTCCCTCGACACTTTGTGTCTGCGGGGCAACCGTAACGATTTGATTACACTGCGTTTATCAAATCTACTTGTTGTCGAACCTGGGTTCGAACCATTATTGTGAACAATAATAAAAATAAAACACGACATAAAGCCGTGTTTAATTTTTATTCTGGCGCGCCCAGAAGGATTGTTTCGCTTCGCTTCACTCCCTTGGCTCATTCGCTATCGCTCACCGGCATACTGCCGTCTGCCTTTCGCCTGCGGGTCGAACCCTCTGGCCGGGTTCTCATCCTTTGGTAGCACCAGATAAATTAAAAACCGGCAAAAGCCGGTTTTGAATTTATGGCGCGCCCAGAAGGATTCGAACCCTCAACCTTCTGATCCGTAGTCAGATGCTCTATCCAATTGAGCCATGGGCGCAATACTCTGTTATTTTATACTCTTTTGTTTGAATTGCAAGAAAAATTACAACTTTTTTATTTGTGCTTGTTTTTTTCGTCATGCATATATTTCAAAAGATTAAAATTTGGCAGTTTATAATATATCGAATTAAAATGTTGACGACATACAGATTTATATTGCGATGCGCCAACTTCAACTTGACTGCCATCACGAATAACATTGCCGAATTCATCAAAACGCAAATGATGGCTGGCAGAATTAACGCATCCTGGCATTTCACAAACTGTTTCTATTTCGTGTTTTTCTGCGTTTGCTTCAAATAATCTTTTGGACGCAGGAAACATATTTCCATTGCTGTCCACAACCAACCCATAACAAATTATGGTTGTTTTTGAATTGTCTGCGATTTCAACCAATTTATCAATGTCTTTTGGCGAAAAAAATTGGACTTCGTCAATCAGTATAAATTGTGTGTCGCGCCGTGGTTTATAACTGTCAAGATTAGGTATAGTGCGCGCATCAGTTGATAAACCAATTCTGGAAACAATTTTGCTGGTTGAATCGCGATTATCAACAGACGGTTTTATGACTTCAAATTTATTGCCTGTGCGTTTCAAGTTGTAAGCATTTATGCAAAGCAGAGCAGATTTAGAAGACGCCATAACCCCGTAATAAAAATGTAATTTTGCCATGAATATTATCCTTCCTTTGGTTTGTGAATTTTTATTTCAAAACTGCCGTTATTAATCGGTTTAAAAGAAATTATGTGTGGGCTGATTATGCTCTGTGTCATCCATTGTGGAAATTTTTGTTTTAATATTCCGCTGGCGCCAGTTATCACAGTCGCGCTTCGCGCCCCAGACATAACTGTTTCAATCAACATATTCCATGCTTCTTCTTCGGTATGTTGATGAAAATCAATTGTTATATGTTCTGGTGTTTTTTCAATTGGTTTCGGAACACGTGTTGATAAATGCAAAGACTGACGAACAGATTTTTTTACAGAATTTTCATCTGTTATAAAATCTTCTCCAATCATATTTGCAATATCAGCATCACTTAATTGTTTCATATTATTCTGCCAAAGCCCCAACAGACATAGTTATACGACGTATCCCAGAACTGATAGATTTTTCTTTGTTAATGCGTGCTTTGATAATTTCGCCAGTATGATAAACATGTGTTCCACCACATAATTCACAAGACACATCGCCCGCAGTTATTACACGAACACGGTCACCATACTTTTCGCCAAACAAAGCCATTGCACCGCGTTTTTTTGCAGATTCTATATCCATTTCTTCGTGTTTAACTGGCAAATCTTCGCTTATCCATTTGTTTACCAAATCTTCAACAGCTTGCTTTTCTTCGGCACTCATTGCGCGCCCAAAAGAAAAATCAAAACGTACAGAATCAGGTGCAACCTTGGAACCGCGTTGTTCTACATCTTCGTTTAACACTTGACGAAGTGCAGCCTGTAATAAATGTGTCGCAGTATGTGCGCGTGCAGTTTGTTGACGAATTGTCTGATTAATTTCAGGCATAACTTTGTCGCCCACAGAAATAGATTCAGCTAGTGTCCCTTTGTGAATAACCACATTGCCAACGCGATTTGTTTCAGCAACATTCATTACAATTTTATCGCCGATTTTGAATACGCCCATATCGCCGACCTGTCCACCCTGAGTGCCATAGAAAGGTGTATGATTTAATGCGATTTCAACTTCTGCATCGGCGTCAGCAGATTTTACAAATTCTTCACCACGTAATATTGATAGCACTTTCGCGGTTCTGTTTGTTTCTGCTTCGTATTTTTCAGAATCATCTGTTGCTGGCAAATCAGTTTGAGATTCCCATAATACGCGTGTTCCACGGGTGTCTGCACGAGAACGTTCTTTTTGTTCTTTCATACATTTTTCGAACGAATCAACATCGACATCCATTTTTTTATCGCGCAAAATCATTTGAGTCAAATCAAGTGGAAATCCGTAAGTATCAAATAATTTGAAAGCGATATCCCCAGGCAATACATTGTTGTTTACTTTGGGTAATTCGCTTTCCAACAATTTCATGCCATTTTGCAACATATCAGCAAAAGAATTTTCTTCGTTTTTGATAATTTCTACAACATGCTTTTCTTGGGTTTTTAATTCAGGATAAGCATCGCCCATTTCTTTGACTAACGCAGGATACAACGCAGACAACAATTCGCCACGATGCCCCAATATTTGTCCATGACGCATCGCACGACGTAAAATTCTACGAATTACATAACCACGGTCAGCATTACTTGGGATAACACCATCAGCAATTGCAAAACCCACAGCGCGTAAATGGTCAGTAATTATTTTAAAACTTGGTTTGTTTTCTTCTGTTTCTTTAACACCAGTCAAATCAGAAACTGCGCTTTTCAAATTTGCAAACAAATCAGTATCATAATTATCCAGTTTGTTTTGTAAAACCGCAGCCCATCTTTCCAGTCCTGCACCAGTATCAACATTTTGTTTAGGAAGAGGTGTTAAATTTCCATTAGCATCTCTGTCGTATTGCATAAATACATCGTTCCAAATTTCTACAAAACGTCCACCGTCTTCGTCAGGTGTTCCCGGCAATCCACCCGGAACATCTGGACCAAAATCATAATGCATTTCTGTGCATGGACCACAAGGACCAGTTTCCCCAGCAGACCACCAGTTATCTTTATCTAATCTAATGGCGTCTTTGCCAGTAATTTTTTTCCAAATTTGTGTTGCTTCATCATCGCTTATGTGTGTTGTCACCACGATTCTGTTTGGGTCTAAACCAATAACTTTGGTCAATAATTCCCAAGACATTTCAATAGCGCCTTCTTTGAAATAATCGCCAAAAGACCAATTCCCCAGCATTTCAAAGAAAGTATGATGACGACCATCAAAACCAACATCTTCGAGGTCATTATGTTTTCCCCCCGCGCGAATACATTTTTGAACATTTGCAACACGTGGTGCAATTGGTTGTTCTGTGCCTTGGAATACGCCTTTCCATTGAACCATGCCAGCAACACTAAAAAGCAAAGTTGGGTCATTAGGAATCAAAGACGCAGACGGAACAATCTTGTGTCCGTGTTGTTCAAAATAACCTAAAAAAACTTTCCTTATATCATTGTATGTCATAATGTGTTTCCTTTTTTTGTCACTTTATGATAAAATTAAAAATTATCAGATTCAATCATAAAATTGCAAAAAGGTTATATTTTGTGATATAATGTAAAACAACGGTGGGAATAAATATGAATAAAAAACCTGGTTTGCTTTTCGCGGTAGCTCTTTTTGCCATAATAATATTGGCAACATCTTTTCATATGGATTTTGGTGGAAATCCGCCGCTGGAATTAAGGTCGGGTGTGAATCCTGAAAATGTTTTATATGTTTGTCCTGTGACCAGTTCTGTATGGGAAACCATGTCACAGTCGCTGCATTACCTAGATAGATATGCGTCAGTATTCTTTGCTTTCATAGGAATTGTTTTAACTTTCAGTTGGGGATGGGCAATATATCAAAACCTTTTAAAAGATAAGTTTAGTGAAGATGCATATAAAAATCCATGGGCTTTAACCAAAGCATTTTTCTGGTTGATAATAATTTTTACTATTTTGATAGCAACGCCAAATCGTTTCAGAACAGTTGGAATTCGCGACAATCATGGCAAAGTGGATTATAGTTGGGTGCTTTGTGATAACACTTCTGAAGGTGCTCAAGCGGTAAGTTATAAAAGAGTAGTTTCTCGTTAGGTTTTTTGTCAAGAATTAAGTTTTTTGCGCCTTTGAAATAATTGACTTGACTTAAAGCGCCGTTTTCTCTACGATTCGGTTAAGCAGTGGAGGCAATGTCTTTGGAAACCAAGATATTGTTCCAAGGGCAAGGCCTTTGAAAACTGCCGGACAACCTTAAACTCTATATGAAAGGAGAAACATATGAACAAACAAGAATTGATTGAAGCAATTGCAAATGAAGTTGAAGTTACAAAAGCAACTGCAGCTGGTTGTTTGGATGCATTCATCAACACAGTAACAAAAGTATTAAAGAAAAAAGGCGAAGTTCGCTTGGTTGGTTTTGGTACTTTTGCAACAGCAAAACGTAAAGCAACAACAGGTCGTAACCCACAAACAGGTGCACCAATTAAAATTGCTGCTTCTACACAACCAAAGTTCCGTCCAGGAAAATCCTTGAAGGATGCTTTGAACTAAACCAACGGTTTGTTTAGAAAGGTTAAAAACATCCGCAGATTTGCGGATGTTTTTTTATGTAATTTTTCCGCTGGACTTAATCTTGTAAATAGCTTAAAATAAATGCGTGTACAACAACAACAAAAGGAAGGATACGATGCCAGCAAAAAAAACAACAAAAAAAATGTCAGTTAAAAAAACTGCTGTTAAACCAACGCCTGTAATAGAACACAAATGTGAATGCGGTGAAAATTGTCGTTGCCATTGTCATGGTGGGGCACACTTTATTAAACATTTGATTGTTTGGGCAATCATTTTTGCTTTGGGTATGGTGTGTGGTAAAATGATGTATTGTGGACATGGACCAAAACATATGAAAATGAAACACCCAGTATTTGTAAACGGATGTTTGGATATGTCTTCTATTGAATGCCCAATGATGAAGGAAAAATTGATGAATGCCGATGTAAATGGTGATAATTGCATTTCTGTTGAAGAATACAAAGTTGTAAAAAGAGAAATGAAAAAAGATATGCGTCATGCCAAAGGTTTTCATGAACCAAACATGCCAGAACCAATGCCAGAACCAGAAGTGAACAATCAATAAAATAGTGCGATAAAAAAACCTGCTGAAAAGCAGGTTTTTTTAATGCTTTAAAATTCTAGATTTACTTCTTTCCCATTCACGTTGTTTAATAGTTTCGCGTTTGTCGATTTTGTTTTTACCATAACCGATACCAAGCAATACTTTTAATCTGCCACGATTATTAAAGTATAATTTTAATGGGACTATGGTTGCGCCTTTTTCTTGCAATTTACCAATCAAACGATTTATTTGGTTGCGGTGTAATAATAATTGTCGTTGGCGTCTTTCATCAAAATTGACTATGCGTGCCGCAGTGGGTAATTTTTGAATTTCGACCCCAGCTAAAAATAAATTATTCCCGCGTTTTTGAACAAAACCATCAACGATAGTTACTAATCCATAACGAATAGATTTTATTTCTGCCCCGGTCAATGAAATGCCTGCTTCAATAGTATCATCTATTGAATAAGCAAATCGCGCTTTGCGATTTTCAGAAACTTGACCAAATTTTATTATCTGACGTGACATAGCACAGATTTTATACGATTTTTTCAGAAAATCCAATGTTTTTTTGTTTATAGAACTATCTTTGGATAGAGTTTTTTAGTGTTTTGTAATAAAATATCTTCCAGCTCTTTTAATTCAATATTTTTGATTTGTGCTAACATTTTTGCTGTTTCAACAACAAACGCAGGTTCGCAAACTTTGCCGCGATGCGGTACAGGTGCGCAATACGGTGAATCAGTTTCAATTACAATTCTGTCTGTTGGAATTTTTGCAAAAGTTTCGCGTATAGATTCAGCGTTCTTAAAAGTTATAATACCGCTGGCAGAAAAATAAAAACCGCGATCCAACATAACCTTTGCCAATTCCCAAGATGAAGTAAAACAATGCATAACGCCATGATATTTATCGGTTAAAATCGCAGCAGTATCTTCGTCTGCATCGCGCGTATGAATAGCCACAGGCATATTATATTTATACGCGATTCCCAGTTGTGTTTCGAATAGTTTTATTTGCGCGTCTCGTTTTTGTGGTTCGTAATGATAATCAAGCCCAATTTCACCAACCCCCAAAACCCGCGGATGATTCAAGATATTATCAGTTAAAAAATCGTTTGGATTCAAATCTGTGTGGTCCGGATGTATCCCAGTAGTCACAAAAATATTATCGTGCGTATTCGCAATTTGCAATGCGGTTTTTATATCTGTTCCTTCGGCAGTAGCACAAATCAAAGTTTTTACACCTGCTGCATCGGCGCGTTCAATAATTGTGTCAACACCACCATCATATTCATCCGTTAAATGGCAATGAGTATCTATAAACATTTTTTAATCTCGGCTATTATTTTGAATATAGTTATATCGGCGCGCAGATTTAATCTGTTAATATCAGCGATAGTATTGCTGGCCATCGGATACAAATCAGCCAAACCAAAATGAGCAATTGCATCTAATACAATGCCAAAAAGAGCAGGGTGTTCAGCTATCTTTGTTGCGACACTCATCATATCACTTGCGTTTGAATTTTTATCAGTTAATACATGTAATAATTCTTCATAGATAATATCGCCACCAGATGCTTTCAAATTGGCTATCTTGCCAAAACTACCATTTGCAAGTTTTAATATTTCAGAACTTATTTCTTCTTCGCCCATAAATTTAACGCATAATTCGCGAAGTTGAGAAATTGTAAGCGGACGCATTTTTTCAACGCGTGCGCGTGACCGCACTGTTGGCAATACATTAGATAATTGGTGTGTCACCAGTAAAAACAAAGTTTGTTGTGGTGGTTCTTCCAGTAATTTTAAAATCGCGTTTTCTGCGGCTGTGTTTAATTCATCAACAGAATCAATCAATATAACACGCCATTTGCCAGACATAGAAGACATTTGCATTTTTTCAATCATTGCGCGCACAGTATGTACATAAATCTCTTTACCATCTGTTTTGGGTTTGCCGTCTTTGTCTATGTTGTTTTCCATATCGACTATAAAGAAATCACCGACATTACCATATACCATCTTTGCAATTTTATAAGCTAATGTTGCTTTGCCAATTCCGCGTGGACCACACAGCATCCATACGGGGTGTATCGGGTATTTATCGCGTTTATTCCATGCATCTATAAAAGTTTTAAGAGTGTCTTCGTGTCCGATTAAACAGTCATTGTCTATGGGTTTTGGAAAATTAAATAAAACTTCTTTTTTCTTGGTGGCCATAACTATTTGCCCCCCAACATAACAGATATATTTTTGAATACGCGACCAAAGAATTGAATTTTTCTAATTCTCTCTTTGGCAACCAAAGGAATCCGTTTAACAATATCGCCGTTTTTTTCGATAACAACTTCACCGATGGTTTGTCCAGCCTTGATCGGCGCGGCAATTGGTTCTTCGTATCGCGCCAAAACACGAATATTTTTTAACGGATAATCTTTGGGCAAAGTTATCGCCACGTTTTCACCTGTGGTTGCTTCTATTTCTGCTTTGCGTCCATACCACACAGGTATTTTCAAAAGCGTATCACCTGTGCGATAAAATACTTTTGTATATGTATTTTTATACCCATAATTTAATAATTTTTTCATTTCTTCGGCTAAACCATCGTGTCCTTTGCCACGGAAACCGTTTATAACCCCAATTAGACGGCGTCCGCCCACTTTGGCACTAGCAACAACACCATAACCACCTTCGTCAGTATGTCCGGTTTTAAGACCGTCAGCCCCGGGCATCTGGAATAATAATTTGTTATAATTCATAGTATGAGATTTGTTCCAATCACGACACCAATCCGTTTTTGTGTCTGTAAATTCAAAACGTTTTGTTGCAAACATTGGGTAAATATCAGGATATTCATCAATTATATATTTTGCCAATATTGCTAATTCTTTGGAAGTCATCAAATTGTTATCGTGTGGCAGACCGCTTGCATTACCAAAAGTCGATAGATTCATCCCAATTTCATGTGCTTTTTTTTGCATTAATTCTGTGAATTTAGATTCGTCCCCTGCTAATTTTTCTGCAACCGTCACAGAAGCGTCCCCTGCAGAAAGCACAATAATGCCCAATATTGCGTCTTTGACCGTTATTTGTTGCCCAGTGGTTAAACACATTTTGCTGGCTGGATACCATAGCGGATTTTTATAATCTGCATTTTCAGATACAGTCAACAAATCATCCATTTTCAAATCACCAGATTTAATCGCATCAAAAAGTACAGTCAAAGTCATCAATTTTAACATGGAAGAGGGCGGCATCAAAACATCTGCGTTCTTGGAAACAATTTCGTGCCCGCTGTCGTAATCAATTAAATAAGCAGACTTAGCCTTGGTTTGAAAATCATCAGCATTGGCAAAGCCAATATTCAAACACATACATAAAATCAGGAACTTCTTCAACATTTCCTTGTGATAATAGCAACAATAATCACTAATGCCAATATTTTTTTATAAAAATAACAATAAAATTACCTTGGATAACAAGAGGCTTTTGGTTGTTTGGGGGTTATAGATTTTTGAGCGATTTCCATTACAGAATAGATTTTAAATATAAATTCTGGGTTGCTTTCGGTATATCTTTCAATCACGCCAGTAATTTGAGAAACTGTTTTTCTAATATTTTTAACAGTATGTGTGCGCGGTATGCGGAACGAAGAGCCGTCTATGTTTAATATATCTGAATCACGAATAATCTGTAAAATTGTCTTTTTTGTGTCGCCAGGCAGGGCATTAGAAACCCCATTTGCGACAATTTGTAAAGTTTTTGGATCTGCTAATACAGATTGGTATTGTTTAAGGGCAGGGTAGGCCCGCATTACTTGGCGAATATAATTACGAACAATGTGTGAAGCGAAAGTATTTGCTTTTTTGTGTAAATTTATCAAATGCAAGATTATTAAAAGCGCAGAGATTAAAACCGCAGATACATCAATAACGCTGGTTTTAACCATTTCCTTTTTTGTTTCGGGCTTGTTGGCAGGATGATGATTCAAATTACATACGACAGCACAAAACGCCGTAGCGTACACGAGCATTATCAATAGTATAATCGACATATATCTGGCGCTGATTCTGTTTATAATAGGTTTTTTGTTCTTCGTCATATTCTTTACTAGCAACGGCTATTTTAAACCTAAAAATCATATCGTCAACATTTTTATTAAGAAAAACCCCGCAAAAGCGGGGTATAACCAATTAGATGTGCTTTACATTGATATTGGCTCGATTTTGTTCTGCCAGTTCATCTCTGTATATTTTATAATTTAATTCAAGCAACAAAGTTTTCAAGCCATTTCTAAATTCAGGATGGAATCTAGCGTGGTTTTCAACGACTTCAATAACACGGCCTTTCAATTTTTCTACTTCCGTAATACGTTTTACATCCAGTACGTCTGCTTTAGGGTCTAAGTTTTTAAGATATTGATTAATCATATGTGCCACCAAATAACTTTCTCCAAGTATATCGTGGATTTCTTGTTGTTCGCTTGGGCGCAAATTATTGAATACATAAGCGGCAACTTTGTCCAAAGCTTCTGGATTAGACAAAACGTTTTCGAATTCTTTTAATTCAGGTTGGTTAACAAACAATTGTTTAAGGTATTTTAATGCTGTATTTGCAGCAGCTTTATCCAATTTTTTATTTACTTCTGACATAAATACGGCAATAAGCGCAACAATGCCAACCACAAAACCGCCTTCTAAAATATGTCCGCGTAATTGGATGTCGTCAGATCTGCCTTTGTTGGCAAATTCAATGAAACCACACGCACCGGCGCCAAAAGCGGTTCCTGCCAGTATCAATAATGATAATACATGTGCTTTGTAAAGCGCAGTGGCTTTGTTGATGTTAAAATTTCTAAATAAATCATTTATAGTGTGTTTTTTCATAATTTTCACCTTTTTTTCTTGTTTGATAAAGGTATTATAGACCTAAAAATTGTTTTGTCAAGTTTTAAATACGAATTTTTATTTATCGTAATCTTTGCATTGCGTGTATATCTTCGCCCTGGTTTTGGCGTACGCGTTTATATGCCCAAATTTGGTTTTTATTAATCATAAAACGGCAGTGGTTCGGGTCCATAAACAGATGTTCGGGCAAATAACAATAATGAAATGTTTCGAAATATATAACGCTGCCAACATGTGTATATTTCATCAATGACGCCAAAATTTTCAAACCATCAGGTTCTTTTATATAATCAATAATATTGGAAAGGTGCATAAAATCATAAGTTTTATCTAATTTTTCATGCAGCGACGCTATGTCAGACCAAATAAAATTAAAAGGTTCAGTAATAACTTCTCGCATTTTTTGGAATTCTGTTAAATAAGGGACAGGTTTATTTGTACCTAAATAAGAATCAGGGTTCAGACCGTGATTGAACAATCTGCAATTGCGCATTGCAGCAATATACGCTTTTTCTTCGTATGGCAATTTTTCAATTATCTTTGGCATATTTTCGACGGATAATAAATCTTCGGCAAAATAGACAGCTTTCAAAAAGTTATAATATTCGGTATGTTTTAATACTGGCAAAGCGGCCGTTTTGATATCCATAATTAATTTTGCGTTATAAGATAAATCAAAAGTATCGATATTTTTTGCGCCATATATTTTCATAAACATAGGATGATCGCCAGACCCGGTAACAGTCAAAGCGTTTTCAGTGACCTTGGGCATAAATTTCATGGCGCTGCGTATATCTTCATTAGTCACAACATACGCAGTAGAATATTTATCAAATTTGCCGTTAAACCCAATGTTTTTTAAAAGATACTCTTTCGCAGCATTAATATCTGGTGCCATTGTTCTGCCTTTTTTGTATTTATAATAATAATTAGCACAAAAAAACAGATTGTCAATATTTTTGTGGCGTTATTGACTTTTGGTGTTTCGCTTGATATGCTGATTGTATAAAGAGAAAAAAGTATGCAATGGGAATATGTAGAAATTAAAACAGACCAAGACATATTTCTTAATGGTTTCTATGCTTCCAAGGGCAATAAATCTTGCGCGATATTTATTCCTGGCGTTTCTGGATGTTTTATTGAAAATAAATTTGCATGTGTGCTGGCACAAGATTGTGTGAAAAACAATATAGATTTTTTGTTTGCTCATAATCAGGGGTCTTTTCAAATTATAAAATTGCCATGTTTAAAAGAAGAAGATAAATTATCCAGTAAGATGCTGGGGGCTGCATATGAACATTTTGATGATTGTGTCTATGATTTAGATGCTTGGTTCAGGTTTGTTTCTGGTTACGAAAATTTATATGTAATCGCACATAGTTTAGGTTGTAATAAATTGTTACATTATTTACAGAAACATAAAATATCTAATCTGAAAAAAATCGTATTACTAGCCCCCGAAGATTTGGCAAACTTTATAAATATACCTGAACACAGTGGTATGCTGACAGAAGCAGAAACAAACCTTGCTGCAAATCAGCCAGATAAAATTTTATCTAAAAAATTCTTGGGTTATTGCGTGATATCCAGTCAAACTTATTATGATTTTGTTAATAACAAGAATATTAATAACATCCCATATAAAACACCATATGGTGATATGTCTGCATTAAAAAACATAGATTGCCCATTGTTTGCTGTTATCGGTGCCAAAGAAGACGAAAGGGCGACTGAATATATGCAAAAAATAGCAGACGTTGTTAAATATGGTAAATCTGCAGTGATTTCAGATGCTAATCACGTATTCAAGAATCAAGAAAAGATATTATCTTTGACTGTTATGGAATTTTTAATAAATTAAACAACGGGTGTGTATATGAACGATAAATTTTATGATTTAATGATATGGTCTAAATTGCATAGTGATTATTTAAAAGAACAAAAATGAAAACAAGATTTTAATTTGGCGGAGACGAATTCCTGTCTTGATAAACAATAATAAAAATTATAAAAATCTCGTAAACTTCAATTTTTGAAAATTTTTCTAATTGTTTATCTGCGGATTCGCCATGCGCGCCTTTGCACTCTGGCGCATCCCTTCGTCCCGCCAGTTAAAATCAAAAAAACCACCGTTGGTGGTTTTTTAAAATTTTAATCCCTGGCGGAGACGAAGGGATTCGAACCCTTGATACCCTTGCGAGTATACCACATTTCCAATGTGGCGCACTAGACCAACTATGCGACGTCTCCGGATTGTTTTTATTATTCTTCGTCTTCGCCTTCGTCTGGTGTATCGTCCCCAGCGTCAGCGATTCCATCTGTGGTATCATCAACCAAAGAATTTTCCAATTCTGCGTCAATTTCGCGCAACATAGGATCTTCACTGGTGATTTCCAAAGCAGCATCTTCATCAACCACGGCAGGTGTATCTTTGTAAGATTCTACAAATTCGTGACGCACTTGATTCACATCCAATTTACCACTGGCAATTTCCCGCAAAGCAACGACAGTCAATTTATCGTTTTCTTTGTCAACCACCGCTTCGGCGCCACCGTTCAAATCACGAACGCGTTGCGAAGCCAACATTCCCAGTTCATATCTGCTTTCTACAAAAGGTAAAGTGTCAGAATTTGTTACACGTGCCATAATAAAATCCTTTGTTGAAATCGTTTTTAACTACGATATAATGCATTAAGAAGTCTAAAAAATCAAGCAGAAAATGCAAAAAAAGAACATAAGAACTTTATCTTTCGGTTGCCGGCTTAATGCTCTGGAATGCGAAAAAATCTCTCGCATGTTGGCAGACGTGGTTGATTCAGCAATATTGATTAACACTTGTTCTGTCACAGCAGAAGCAGAGCGCCAATGTGCACAAACATTGCGTCGGTTGTCGCGCGAAAACCCAGATGCGATTATTTTTGTAACTGGTTGTGGCGCCACACGAAACAGGGCTTTGTTTCAATCTGTGTCACGCGCATTGGTTGTTGATAATACTGAAAAAATGAATTTGTCAGCGTATGTAAACGCGTTAAAAAGCGCGGATTTTGATTTGTCTTGTTCGAAAATAGAAAAATTCAAAGACAGCGAAGATAAACTGTCTAAGAAATTTATTCAGGTCCAAAACGGCTGTAATCATGATTGCACATATTGTGTGACACGTCTTTTGCGCGGAAAAAATATATCTTTCCCATACGAAGATGTTTTAGCAGACGTACGTGCGGCAGTTCAAAACGGATTTCATGAAATAGTTTTAACAGGTGTAGATACGGCGTCTTACCTGATTCAGCGCGACGGAAAACCGTTTTTATTGGCTGATTTATGTGAAAATTTGCTGACAGATGTTCCGGAAATAAAGCATTTGCGTCTGTCGTCTGTTGACCCGGCATCACCCGAAGTTCCAAAGATAATCGCCCTGATGAATCAAAATTCAAGATTTATGCCACATTTGCATCTTTCGATGCAGTCGGGTTCAGATACAATTTTGCGTGCGATGCGCCGCCGTCATGATTCAAAAAAATTGATGGATTTGGTAAAATTGGCAAATGGTGCGGTTTCTTCTAGTGCAGATATAATCTGTGGCTTTCCTGGCGAAACTGAAGATTTATTCCAAGAAACATTGCAAATGGTACACGATATGAATTTGATACATGTCCATGCTTTTCCGTATTCTCCGCGTCCAAATACAGTCGCTGCGACAATGCCAAATCAGGTTCCGCGTAATATTTCAAAACAGCGCGTTCAACAGATTATAGAAATCGCAAATCAAAACCGTGAAAAGTTTATGCAAAAACAAATCGGAAAAACAGTTTCTGTCTTGGTGGAACAAAATAATATTGGTCGTACCCCAGATGATATAGATATAAAAATAGTCGGCACCCCAATCAAAGAAAAAACAATCTGTGATGTTACAATAACAGGCACAGAAAATAATATGTTTATAGGCATGCTTTAAACAACTTCGGTAACAGCGCGCAACGTGCCTTCGCGGGATAATTGGACCACACGAATTTTCTTTTTCATTTCAGCAATTAAATCTGTCCTGTTATACGCAGGCTGTGTATGTAATATACGATCTGCAAACGCAGCATATGCAGCCTCTGCATTTTCTGCGTGGATAGTAGTATAAAAATGGTCGTGTCCAGTTCCCAACATTTCCCAAAGAACCGCGGCATTATCAGTTGATATTTCCCCACCAATAATCACGTCAGGAGTCATACGAACCACTAAATCAAGCAATCTTGCATAATTAAAATCATTGTTTTGTTCTGTTCTTGACAACACGAAATGAACACGATTTTTTTGAGGAACACGAATTTCACGGGCGTCTTCAACAGTAATCACACGGCTGTTTTGGTCAATCAAAGTCAACATATGATTAAGAAATGTTGTCTTACCAGTTGATGTCGCTCCGCTTATCAAAATAGGACTGCCGTCGTTAATTGCAGACATTAATCTGTCGTATGGGTCATCAGGTCGTATCGATTCGCGCGGTTTTACTTTTAACAACTTTTTGCCGTGTTCAAGATGATAATTGCTAAAACTTGTTTCTTTGACACCACCCCCACGAATATTCAATGCAACACCACCAGTTACATCGCGTTCATCATATTGAACATTTGGTCCCGCTATGGCAGAAAACCTATGGTTGCCAGGCAAGGTAGCATACACCACAGGGATTCCGTGTATTGGGTCAAAAGGTCTTTCATAGATGTTAGCCACAGTATATATCAAATCGACCAAATATTGTTTCGATAAAACTTCGCTGTTATAAGAAACCCAAGGAACCTTGCCACCATTAAGACGCATCCAAACTTCGCCTTCGTGATTTATCGCAATTTCTTCTACGAACGAAGGCGAATAAAATTCTTCCAATGGTTTTAGTAAAGATTCAAGAACTACATTTGTCATTATTTATAATTTTATCATAAATCGAGTCTTGAATCAAAAAAATTTATTTGCTAGAATGATTTCGAACAAAAGAGAAAAAGAAATGAAAAAATCTATATTTTACTTTTTGTGTGCGGGGCTGTTGCTTACCGCGTGCGCTTCAGATAATGGCGGATTTTACGGTGAAAACGGTGACGAAGTTTACACGGAAAGAACCGCTCAATATATAACAAACGAAAATGAATATGCTGAAATCGATTCGTATCAACCACGAACAATGGCTGAACGCGAAGCGGCGGCGAAAAAATGGAATACTGCGCGCAAAGAAACCAGATGGCAAGAATACAAAGGCACGATGATTCGCGTTGAGATACTTCTTGGCGATACAGAGGTTCGTGAAATGCGTCTTCGTTTGATGCAAAATGCCGATGGAACGGATATTGATGCAGATGTAAAAACTGTGTTGTCACGCGTCGCTGATTACGAAATGAAACGCGTATGTGGTCGTAATGCTGAAAGTGTGGTAATCGTTTATGATCAACCATCTTTTGATGTAATGCGTCCAACATCATTCTTTGATTATCGCGTTGAATCCGAAGGCGCGACAATGCGAGAATATGGATTTAGATGCGTTTATAATAAATAAAACTAACCAAAAAAACAAAGGAGCATAAAATGAAAAAAATTATGGGTATAATGGCATTATGTGGAGCAGTAATGGTTGCTGGCTGTGACAAGGGTGCAAAAAACGGCGATACAGTTGTTATTGATTTCGCTGGCTTTTTGGGCGAAGAACAATTCGCAGGTGGCACGGCAGCTAATTATCCTTTGAAATTGGGTAGCGGTGTTTTCGTTCCGGGATTTGAAGAACAACTGGTTGGTGCGAAAGTTGGTGAAACACGTGAAGTAAAAATCACTTTCCCAACAGAATACACTCCGGAATTGGCTGGCAAAGATGTAGTATTCAAAGTTACAGTCAAAGAAATCAAAAAATAATAAATGTCATTAAATTTAAAACCGCCGTTTGTGGCGGTTTTTTATATTGCTTTGATAAATATTTTTGCTTTGTTTGCAGCATCTAATACCGCCTTTTTATCAATTACAAAACAAGTTTTTGCATTCACGATAATCCCGTGTAATTTTGCAGCAGAAACCGCGCGAACAGTATCAACACCAATCGCTGGAATATCTATGCGTAAATCTTGCCCGGGCTTAGTCATTTTTGCAAACACCCCACCGCTTTTTCTTTTGCCTTTGCGCATTTCTATCACGCGATCCAACATGCGCGCAGTACCTTCGGCAGCTTCCACCGCAACCACTTGCTTATCAACAACCACAGACGCACCGATATCTTCAGTTCCGATTGTGTGCGATACGCTTATTGCACGTTCTATGTCGCGCAAATCAGATTTAGATGGTTTAACCTTGGTTTGAATACCACTTTTCTCAAAAGTTAATTCTGGTGCCAAATCTTGAGCAGCAACAATTTCATATCCGCGTTTTTCCAACGCCTTGTTAAATGCAACAGCCATAGAATCATATCCTTTTTGATGTTTTAAAACGCTTAACAATACAGATACAGACCATAAATCAGGTCGTATATCACTTAAATTCACATGCCCCAAAGCCCCAACAAAGACAAGCTTTGAGATGCCGCGCTTTTTGCATTCGCGTGCAGCGGTTCCCCCAGCCCCCAATCGAATAACCAAGTCTGGATTTAATTTTGGGTCATAAAAGTTTTTAAGCCCGATAACAAAAACTTCCCATCCGCGTTTACGCAATGCATCGCGCGTCAAAAAAGGCAACGATAATGCGCCTGCAAATAAAGCAACTTTTTTTTCTGTATTTTTTTTCATATTGTATATAATAGTTTCAAAACAAATTGGAATCAAGACAGAATTTATGTTAATATAAAAATATGACAACAAACAAATGTCCTTTTTTGAATCTTTGCGGCGGATGCAAATATGATTGGAGCGATGCACAATATCGTGAATCTAAATTGGCAGATTTACCAAAACTAGATTTTACAAACGAACCTGTTTGGGGAACGGGCGGAACGCGTCGGCGCGCAGATTTTGCTTTTGCTGACGGACATTTTGGTTTTTATAAAAAACAAAGTAAAGACATTGTTGATATTAAGAACTGTCCAAATTTATGCGAAGAAATAAATTCTGTATTACCAAAGATTGCTGGGCTTTCGTGGGTCGGCGCTGGCAGCGTTTTAATTACAAAATGCGAAAACGGAATAGATGTTGCTGTCAAAGCAGATATTCCGTATTTTAACGCGGTTTTCAAAGAAAGTGTTGAAAAATTACCACCTCAAATAATTCGTTTTGTTTGGAACGATAAAATTGTTCGAAAATATAACGAACCAGAAATCAAATTCAATGATAAAATAATTAAATACCCGCCTTTTGCATTTTTGCAACCCACAATCGAAACAGAACAAATTTTGCGTGATTTGGTTGTAAAATACACAAATGGTGCTAAAAAAGTTGCTGATTTGTTTTGTGGACTTGGAAATTTTACTTATGCTACAAATGCAACAGGGTTTGATGTGTTTGGCAATGAAATAGAACGCGACTTGTTTAAAAAGCCTTTGACGACACAGAATCTTAACCAATACGATGTCGTTATAATGGATCCGCCGCGTGCTGGCGCAGAAAAACAATCAAAAGAAATTGCAAAATCTAATGTTAAGCGCGTAATTTATGTGTCTTGTAATCCAACTACTTTTGTGCGAGACAAACGGATACTAGAGCGTGGCGGATATAAAATGACTGTCTCAATACCAATAGACCAATTCGTTGGCTCTGCGCACTGGGAAATATTTGCTGTGTTTGAAAAATAATTTTTATTAGTTTATAAAACAATATTTCCAATAATGATTTTGTATTACGTCTGATAATATTTTGTAAATAAAAAACACCGCCGTTGCCGGCGGTATTTTCCGGATGCCCTGAAAGGAAGGAAAGGAGAAAAAGAAATGGGCATCCTAAACTGTCGTTTGAGCCCAAAGTCCAGAGGAGAGAGAATGTAGGAGGGAGTCTGAAAACTCTGGGCTCGATATAGTCAAACGATTTTCATCCTTTGACGAATCGAAATATAATACACAAAAAAGCATTTGTCAAGTATTTTGTCAAAAAAATTTTTTTTGTATATTTTTTTGCTTTTTAACCTAGGAAAACAAACTATTCAACAAAATGTGAAAAATAGCGTATTATCAAAGCGTTGAATTGGAAAACCAAGTATAGGAGAAAAAGAAAATGACACACGAAGATGTATGGCGCGCAATAGAAAAATTTGCGACAGAACATCATATGTCTTGTTCTGGACTCGCAAAATGCAGCGGTTTAGATCCAACGACTTTCAACAAAAGTAAACGTTGGTCCAAAGAAGGACAACCAAGATGGCCTTCTACTAACAGTATTTCTAAAATATTGGCTTCAACAGGGGCATCACTCGAAGATTTTACTAAATTTATCCCTTCTCGTGAAAATAGTTTATAAATAAATTAATATGTTGCACAATATCTGTTTTTCGGGTATTGTGCAACTGATGCTAGAAAATATAAAGATTTATTCTTCTGATAAGTATTGGCAGCATATTTTTGCTGATTTGGGTGCAATTGTTGTCGATAATCAAAATATGGCAGACGTGGTCTTTGATGATATTGCAACAAATACGCCGGTTTCGGTTGATGATTTAAAAAAGCTGATTTTTGATTGTTTGGATAACCAAGATATAATCACGAATATTTTTGGTCGGTATATTATTTTACCAAATTTGCAACGCAAGGTCATAGTTTCACTGTATAAAAACCCAAATATATCTATGCGAGAATTAAAAGAAAACCTTGGCTTTTTGCCAGACGTAACCACTCACACAGTTGAAAACGCGATTTATCAGTTAAGAAAAAATTACGGACACGATTTTATACAAAACGACAACAGAAAATACAAAATTGGACACTTATAAATTATTATCTTTTGATAAAATCTCCAGCACCCAAGATTTGGCGCATGATTTAATCGCGCATGGAACTGCAACTAATAAAACTGTGGTTATGGCTTTGGCACAAAGTGCGGGGCGCGGCAGATACAGACGAACTTGGGTTTCTCATCATGGTAATTTATATGCTTCATTTATTTATAAAATATATGAGCGTGACCCAAAATTATCTTATGCTATCGCGGTGGCAATCGCAGAAACTTTGATTTCTTTTGGGATGGTGCCACAGATTAAATGGCCTAATGATGTATTAATAGACGGAAAAAAAATCAGCGGCGTTTTAATAGAATATTCTCAAAATTTTGTAATTGTAGGAATTGGGATAAACATAAAAACTTGTCCGACTGTCAAAGAATACAAAACTACGAAAATACATAAATACAATCAAAATGTCGATACCAAAGATGTGTTAAATACTCTGATGAAAAAAATAGACAAATGGCGTAATGCAAATTTTTCTGTCGTTCGAGAACGTTGGATGGAACTAGCCGCAGGTCTTAATAAAACGATACAATATCATGGTAAACCGGCAGAATTAATAGGTCTTAATGAAGATGGGGCTTTGGTGTTGCGCGAAAATACCAGATATATTTTAACATATGGTGATGAAATCAGTATTTAAAAGCGCTTGACTTTGATACGAATTTATGATATTACATAACACATCAAGAATGAAAATTCTGTCCGCCATCAAGGGCGGTTTTTTTATTCTTGTTTTTTGTTGCCGCGCGAATTGTCGTGCGGTTTTTTTTATTAACTAACACAGGTAAAATCATGCAACTAGTTTTAATAAAAAATCCAGACGATACACAAAACATATCGTATAAATTAGCGCGAATCATATTTGCTGAAACCAAAGGTGTCTCTTTGCAATCTGTCGAAGCGATGGCTGCGATGATACATAATATTCATATTAAATATGGCAAATCTTTTGAAGACATTGCAACAGATAAAAATATTTTCGACTCTTTAAATCATTTTTCTCCGCGAAAAAAATTTTTATCTGTAGATATAAACGACAGAAAATTTCAAATGTGTTTGCGAGTTGTTAAAACTATGTTGCATGGCCATTTGCGTGATTGTGTGTTTGGTGCGACTAAATTTCATCACACAGATACGATGCCACAATGGGCAATTGCGCGCGGTTATATTTTTGAATGTGAAGACATACTTTATTATTTATAAACAACAAAAGGAAAATTATGAACAAAATAATCAAAGGCGGTTATTTACAAAATCGAAAAACTTATGTTGTATCAACAGTTGGTATTGTGTCTGCAATTGGTGCGTATCTGGTGGGCGATGCAGATATATTCACAATGTTGCAAACTATATTTACATTGGGTGGTATCTATTTTCTTAAACAAGAATCTTCAACCAAAGGAAAAAAATAATGGAACAAATTCCAGAAAAATTTCTAGATGACAAAGGCGAATTAAATACATCGGCTTTGGTTAAATCATATTGCGAACTTGAAAAAAAGATGAGTAATATGATTCCTTTGCCAAACGATGAAAGCGACGAAGCAACAAAACAAAAATTTAATCATGCAATTGGTGTGCCTGATAATGCAACAGATTATCCAACGAATCCGTTGTTCGAAGACGAATCGGTTCGTGAAAAATTTCATGAAATTGGTTTGACTTCAAAACAAGTTGAACAAATTTATGCAATCGCTGAAGAATTTTTACAACCAACATTAAAAAATTTATTTCAACTACAAAATCAAACAAATGCGACAAATGAATTGAAAAAATTTTTTGGTGATGAAGAAAAAATGAATGATGCATTACGTGAAATAAATTCGTTTGGTGAAAAATATTTACCAAAAGATGCGTTTGATGAATTATGTGCTACACCCCAGGGAATCCAAGGCATATACAAGATGATGCAATCTCTAGAACCTGATGTTTTAACCAATAAAAACACAACAGAAATTTTAAGTGATGATGTTTTGCGTGATATGATGCGTAATCCAAAATATTGGCGAGATCATGATCCAGAATATGTAAGAAAAATTGAAAATGGTTTTAAAAAATTATACTCATAATTAATTTTTATTCTTTACTATTTGTTTTCTTTCGTATAAAATATAAAACAAGAACAAAAAAAATTTTGTTCTATCCGAAAACATAGAAAGGAGAGAATTATGTTCGGCTTAAAGAAAAAATGTGGTTGCACAAAAACAGCTGCTAAACCAGCTGCTGCAAAAAAACCAGTTGCTAAAAAAGCACCTGCAAAAAAACCAGCTGCGAAAAAAGTAGCTGCAAAAAAACCAGTTGCAAAAAAACCAGCTGCAAAAAAAGTAGTTGCAAAAAAACCAGCTGCTAAAAAAGTAGTTGCAAAAAAACCAGTTGCTAAAAAAGCACCTGCAAAAAAACCAGTTGCTAAAAAAGCACCTGCAAAAAAAACAGCTGCTAAAAAAGTAGTAAAGAAAAAATAATAAATAATTAATTGATTATTTGTCCCCAAAATCAAAGGTTTTGGGGATTTTTTTTATGATAAATTTTTCAGTTAGATGAATTATCAAGTCTAACTGAATTTTTTATTGGATAATCCATTTTTGTGGACCCGAATTAAGATTTTGTTTTTTTGGCGCATTTATTTTGCATAACCATTAATCAAAATTAAGGCTTTTATTTTTAACTTAAACAAAAAGGATTTCTTATGTCTATGTCTGTAGACCAAGTGTTTATAAAACAATTTGAAGCAGATGTCCATTTGGCATATCAACAGTTTAATATATAACAAGATTATTTTTAAAAATAAAAATTTATTTGTGATCGTATTCAAATTTAATTATTTGCGAAGATTTATAAATGCTAAACGCCTGCGATACCCAACGAATCAATCTGCGAGAAAGATTACGAGAACTAGATTTTATTCTTTCCCCCCATGGTTCTATGATTTATATAGGAACACCGCACACAAAAGATACTATATATAAAACAAATTAATCTTCGGATGTTAAGAACGTTCGCAATTTGTTAAGAACATCTTTGCCTTGTTCTCCGAACATTGGTAAAAATGTTTCATATTCTGGCATATCTGCTTGAATTTGGGCGCGATTGCGTTCGGTTAATGTTTCCGATAATAATTCTTTTGCGGAATACCAAATTTGATAAGCCTTGTCTGCCCTGATAACATCTTGCCATTTTGCAGACAGTTCAGCATCAGAAGTCAATGCTGCCTTTATATCTCTTGCCCAATCGTTGCCAAACTTTTGTACAAAAGGTAATTTTTTTATTGCGATCAAACTTTCTTGTGTCGGTTCAAATTTATCCAAAGCTGCTTTTAGTTTGGAAATTTCGTCAGCGGTCAAAGAGAAAACCACTTCTTGATCAGACATTGTTCCGCCATAAGGCAATAAATCTTTATCAATAGTATTTATTGGGGTTTTGCCAGAACGTAAATTATTTATATGAGCGACCAATTTCTTTCCCGTAGGAAGATTTTCAAGTTCTGTTATAATCTGTTCGCTGTTGGCTTCTTCCAAAAATACTTTGTTAACAGCAGTCCACCCGCCGTCAATTACGTGTTCTTGGCGGTAAAGGTTTAATAACCGTTGTGCTACTATGTGTGCTTGTTGTGGCATGGTTCTCTCTCCTGCATTTAACGATTATTGCATGACAATCATAACAACCTTGTGCATTGTTTTGCCAGTAATTTTTTCTTCTGGGTTAGATATATGACCATATATTTTACCACGAGAATCTTGGCGAACAACGACAATTTGTGCTTCTGTTGTGTCATCGGATTTCATCTTTGAAAAATCTGCATCTATACATACAGCCAAATCACCAACCTTAGGTTCTATATTAGCATCAACAAAGATGTATGCAGATTCTGGGATAAAACCAGATAATCTTTTAGAATTTGGTATCACGGCATAAACCCCGCTGCGTCCTTCTAATGCAGCAGGCGCAACAATCATAGTTTCGTCAGATTTCTTTAATTTCAAGCCTTTGTCCAAAGGTTTGCCAAACACAGGAACCAATTTTTTACGCGCATTATCATACAATTGCGCGCCATATAAACCGCCGTGTATATCCAACCCGGATACAGGGTTCCCAGGTTCCAATACAGACTTTACGCGTTCTGTGACTTTGTTTATTTGTTTAGTTAATTCACCAGCATTATACAATTTGGTGATTTCGTCGAACAGTTGCGAAGAAGTATATCCAAAAGCCTTGGCCAAAACATCAATTTCATCTTCGTAAACTTCGCGTTGTCCGACTTCGATTTTATGGTACACAGACAAAGTCATATTTGCAGCTTTTGCGGCATCTGCAATAGTTTTTTCACAACGTTGACGTATTTTACGCAACCCAGAACCAAAAATCTTTAAACCGCTATCCTCATTGTCATTCAAACGGCGTTTAATTTCGTTTTGCCAATTTTGAGCAACCGCATCAGATTCATGAATAAATATGTCTGATAATTTGCATCCCAGTATGGTGCACACATTTAACAGTTGTTTCTGGTTAAGACGGCGAACGCCTTTTTCTATCTTGGAAACCGCAGACAAGGATAAATTAGCGCGTCTAGCCAGTTCAGTCATTTTCATCCCTTTCGCAGCACGAATGTTACGAATGTTATTAGGAAAAATGATTTCTTCTTGTGCCATAATTGAACTCCTTGAAATCTATGTTGACAAAATCTTAGTCAATTTTTTGAATCTTGGCAAGAAAAAATTATAAAATGTCATCAGGAATATCATTTATGTCCACCACACCTTGTGTCAAAGTGTCATTCGGTGTGGCAAATTCAGATGTACTTTCAGAATCAGGAGATTGAGGATAATGTTGTAAATTATCAAATAATGAATATTCACCAAAGAAGCTTAAATGAACGCTTTCTGGTTTGCCATGACGGTTCTTTGCGATAATAACATCTGCTTTGTTTCGGGCAGCGTCCATACGTTTTTGCCAAGTCTGCATTGCATTATCAGAAGTCAAACCTGACAAACGTTTGTCAGGAGAATGTCCTTCAAGATAATATTCTTCGCGGTATGTAAACATAACAATATCCGCATCTTGTTCAATAGACCCAGATTCACGTAAATCGGACAAGATTGGGCGTTTATCGTCGCGTTCTTCAACCTTACGAGAAAGCTGGGACAGAACGACAACAGGCACATCAAGTTCTTTTGCCAAGATTTTAAGCCCGCGGGTAATTTCTGATAATTCTTGAACGCGATTATCGTTGCGTTTGCCACCAGGAACAGTCATTAACTGTAAATAGTCAATAACGATAAGAGCGATTCCGCCAAATTGACGCGCGATACGGCGTGCACGTGTTTTAACCCCTGGAACAGACATTTCAGAAGTGTCGTCGATAACAATAGGTACTTTGGACAAAGCATCTGTGTATTGAGACATTTTCATAAAATCTTCATCAGTCAAATTACTGCCTTCGCGCATACGGGAAGAAGGTATCTTTGATTGTGATGACAATATACGAGCCGCTAATTGAGGATAGGACATTTCCAAACTAAAGAAAGCAACCGCTCCTTTGTATTGCTGGTTTGCGCGCCCGTTTAATATTGCGTTAGCGGCATTGAAAGCGATATTAAGCGCCAATGTCGTTTTACCCATAGCGGGACGTCCAGCAAGAATTATTAAATCAGAACGATGCAAACCGCTGATAGATTTGTCTAAATCATCAAGCCCCGTTGTTAAACCAGATAATTTTCCGTCTGCTTTGTAAGCGATTTCCGCTTCTTGCAAGGCGCTTTTTAGCGCATCAGCCAATGTTACTACATTGCGTTCGGTTTGCCCAATAGACGCCAAATTAAATAATTTTTGTTCGGCGGATTCTATTTGGGTGTTCACAGGTTTGTCTAAATCTTCGGTATATGCATCATCAATAATACTTTGTCCCAGATTTATCAAATCACGGCGACGCGCATTATCAAAAACAATACGACCATAATGTTCAACATTTACAACCGTAGCCCCTGCCGCAGTTAATTTAGATAAATATTCAACGCCACCAACATTATCCAAAATACCTTGCTGTTCAAGATATGTC
The DNA here is from genome assembly GCA_947303585.1 of uncultured Pseudomonadota bacterium. Lineage (GTDB taxonomy): Bacteria > Pseudomonadota > Alphaproteobacteria > Rs-D84 > Rs-D84 > Enterousia. The sequence goes on from CAMYYT010000002.1 coordinate 32,650, forward strand.
TTTGCAGTAATTATATCAAAAGGTATTCCAATTGCGAATTGGCGCAGAGCCAATTTATAAATTTCTTGGTGTGCCACATGTGAAAAATGTTCGGGTAACAAAAAATCGGATACGGATTCCAATGCACGATTATTAAGTAACACCGCAGCCAGAACAGCTTGTTCTGCTTCTAAATTCACAGGTAAAGATTTAGGGGTAAAATCCATGTCTCTAAGATTAAACGAAAATTTTGATAATTCAACACCTTTTTTAAGCGGGTATAAACAATTAACAATACCAATTATGGATAAGGCCGGAAATCCGGCATGGCCAGAAATGTTTCCGCTTGAAAAAATACACGAACTTGAAAAAGTTGTGGGAAATAGACATTTTTCTGCTCAAATGATGTTGGAATATATCCCAGAAGAGCGTATACATCTTGATCCCGGAGCAATCAGCTTTTATCGCGATGATTTTGACAGGCGTTTATGTCGAATCGGTAACCACATTATAACAGGTGTCAGTTTTTATTGGGATCCGTCATCTGGACGACAAAAATCAGATGGCAGCGTCTGTGCGCTGGTTTATCGTGATGATAAAAACAGAACAGTATTCGTTCACGATGTTTTGTATATGTCTGTTATGGACGACGATTTATATCCGTTGGCTAATCAATGCGATACAGTTCTAGATTTTATGCAAAAACATAACTTGGTAAGAATAGGAATTGAAATAAACGGACTCGGTAATGCTTTACCAGAAATTATCAGAACCAAAGCACAACAAAAACAACTTTCGATAAACATAGTTCAAATATCAAATCACACTAAAAAAGAAACAAGAATATTAAACGCCATAGAACCAGTTTTGACTACAGGCCATCTTTATATGCACGAAAAAATCAAAAAAACGATGTTGTTGTCAGAAATGTTGGCATGGACGCCACTTGGTTCCAAAGAACACGATGACGGTCTAGATGCTGTGTCTGGTGCATTGACTATGGATACATATCCAATCAGACCGTTGAATCAATATACGAAACAGATTCGTGCAAACACAGAATTTAACATATAACCAAAAGGAAAAATAAATGCAAAAAAATCTTATGCAATTATATAAACGCGCATTAAATGAACGCGAAGTATGGATGAGCAGATGGAAATCAGCTATGCGATATACGATTCCCGCGGACGACGCAGATATCGCAACACTTTTTGATGCTACTGCGTCAGACGCTGTTGATAATTTGGCTGCGTCTATGTATTCATTGCTGACGCCCCCAGAATCTTTGTGGATAAATTTAGTCCGTGAAAGTGATTTATCACCAAATGCTGAAATTGCGACATCTGTTTTGCGGGCGCATTTGAATGATTCTAATTTTTATACAAGCATTCATCAATGTTATATAGATTTAGTAGTTCTTGGGACAGCGTGTTTGTTTATGGCAGAAAATCCGATAGGCTCTTCATCTGCGTTTTCTTTTACTGCAATCCCAATGACAGATATCGCTATATTACCAGGTGCAATCTTCCATACAACTTCGTTGCCAGCCTGTGATTTGATGGAAAAATATCCTAATATAACCTTGCCGTCGCATATGAAAGATACAATAAAAAACAATCCCGAAACCCCAATCAGATTAGTTCAATCTTTGATAGGTAAAGATTTTACAGCTTGGATAGATGTAGGTGGTGATTTTGAAAACAATATTGTAGCGCGTGGAACATTTGAAACCAATCCATATATAATCTTTCGTTGGTCTTTGGTAAGCGGTGAATTATACGGTCGCGGCCCGGTATTGCGCGCGCTGCCAGATATAAAAACAGCAAACAAAGTTGTAGAATTAGTTTTGAAAAATGCAACTATCGCAGTTAGCGGAATTTGGCAAGCTGATGATGATGGCGTTATTAATTTATCTAATATAAATTTAACACCTGGCGCAATAATACCAAAAGCGGTAGGCAGTTCTGGTTTAACACCGCTAGCAAGTGGCGCTGATTTTGATGTGTCGCAAATAGTGTTGCGTGATTTACGAGACAGAATAAGACATACTTTATTGGCAGACCGGCTAGGTCTTTTGTCAGACAAAGAAATGACTGCCACAGAAATATTGGCTCGCAATTCTGATATGGTTCGAATTTTGGGGGCAACATATGGACGCCTTTTGCACGAATTTATAAGACCTTTGTGTGAACGCGGACTTCAAATATTATCTCGTCGTGGATTGATAGACAAAATATCTTTACATAGCGATGCAGAATTAAAGTATATCGCACCAATTGCACAAATGGCGCGTGAAGAAATGTTAATAGAAGGATAATTATTATGACTGAAATTGAAAAACAATATGCACGAACTTTCACATGCAATAGCGGTAAACAGGTTTGGGCTCATTTGCGAGGTTTGACCATAGAACGCGTTATAGGTCCAAATGTATCAGATAATGAATTGCGTTGGTGGGCTGCACAAAATGCGCTGGTGCATCAAATAGAAAAATTTATAAAAAGGGGCAATAATCCAACATGATATGTATATAGGTTTATGGTAAATTATTGATAAAAATATGTCAAAACAACAAAGTTTTTTTAATATCATAGACATCTTGCGAGACAGCTGGTTTTTGCTAGCTTTTATTGCTGGTCTAATTTATTGGGTTGCCCGTCAAGATTCGTCTTTGACGGAAATAGAACGACAAGAACAACGCATTACGGCACTTGAAAACAGAACAACTGTTTTAGAATCTGGTATAGGTCAATTACAATTAAAAATAGATGGAATCAAAGAAGATGTGACTTTGATAAAAAGTGCTGTTATAAAAAATTAAATAGAATTTTTAGCCCAATATATTTTATGACCACAAACAACAATAACATCAAATCTGGCATCTCCTTTCCATTGATGTTGAATTAAATAAGTTTCTGCGGCACGACGCAAACGTACTGATTGTATTGGGGTAATTGCTTCCCAGACCGCAGAAATATTTTTGCGATATTTCACTTCTACAAAAACGATAGTATTTTTATGTTTTGCGATAATATCTATTTCTGCACGATTTGTATTTTTGCCGGTCACATATCTGCTTTTTAAAATTTTATATCCATGTAATCTCAGATACATTCTTGCCAAGAATTCGGAAAACAATCCAGTCTGATAAGATGTTTTTGTTTTAAAAAGCATATGGTTTTGCCTGGAAATTTTCTTTGGCTTTCAATACGTTTTCAGAAATATCTGTTGTATGTAATCCTTCATCAACCAAGACAAGCTTTCCATAAAAAGCTTGTAACATTGGGGCATATTCATTTTCTTCGGAAATCCATTTGTCTTCCCCAGAATTAGGTTGACCGTATTTATCAATGACGCCTTGCCAGAAAGCAAGAAGTTTTTTTTCGCGCTGATTAGAAAATTTACCGTTTGATTCATTATCAACGCCATCTAAATCATCTGCGTCATTTGTGTATTCGACTTTCCATACCACATTGTCAGTAGCATTACTGGTAAAAAATATATCAACTTTTTCACCAGTAAAATCTCTTTCCAAATGAATTTCGGACACATAAAGCAAGCCACGTTGTTTGGCTAACGAATAAATACATCTTTCCAGTTTTTCTGGAATAAAAACATTGTTTTGGCGGCATTCGTAATCAAGATTGTATTTCCATTCTTTGTCTATGCCGTAAACAACACTATTTTTCTTGCGTGGTGCGTAAAGATTAGAACCCGTGAAAAAAAGCTCATTAATTTCATCATAATTCATCCCTAACATTACACCTGCGATATCGAAATGGTTTACATCAACAAAGCTGCCGTTCGCATCCAAAGAAACTGTTTCTGGAACAGAATAGTCATCTTCATCAGTCACATCTATTTCAGCAAAATTATCAAAATCCAAAGGGTCTGTTTCATCAGCAAAAGAAGCAATCGACAAAAATGTGCCAAAACAAAAATATACGCACAATAAAAATTTTTTCATTTTTATCACCATTATTCTTCCTTGTTTTTTATAGCTTCGTTATTTATATCTAATACATAAAATACAAACAACCCTGCGGGATTGCTGCCCGTTTTCAAATCTTTGACAAGTCTTTCTGCACTAAGTGTATGATTCTCAGAATCCTTTTTTCGTAATCCTGGTTCAAACACAACTTCCATGAAAATAGTTTTATCTTCTCGCACTGGTTGTGATTCTATCATATTTGGTTCAAGCCATGTAAGTGTGTGATATTTGACCTTGTAATAACCATTGGTAGTATTGCCATAAGATGCAGTAAAATTTTGATTGGTTATGCTGTCAACGCGCAGCAAACGCAACATGTTCTGACCAGACATTTCTAATATCAAAGGTTGTTCTTCTGTTAACCATTTTGTTTTTACAGACGAACTTGATTGATTTTCCAGAATGTCCCTTTTTGCCAAAGCATTTTTTTCGCCTGGAATAACTTTGAAATATTCGGATAAATATTTTTCTATTAATTTATCGCGCAAGCTATCAGCAGGAATAGATTTTATGTCATACACTTGACTAATTCGTTGATCTGGGTTGTTGCCAGTTTGAAAAAAATAAGTTTTGATAGAAGAACGTTCTTTGGCAATATAAATCAATGCCACCAACACCAACATAGCGCAAATCGTTATCAAAACAATAACCCCAGTAAAAAATGATTTTATTCTATTCATTTTGAAATCCGATATGTATAAAATTCGTTAATATAATACCCAAATGTAGCAGGATAAAGCAAAGAATCACGCGCAACAGTTATAAAAAACAAAACCTTAAAACTTTCATTGTTTGAAGTGTTTACAGATACAGTGCCACGCCAAAAACTGCCGTTTTCATCAATTTTACCAGGGACAACTTGTGGTCGTTCCGGTTTCCAAAATTCCGCATTTTCAGCTATTTTTGTTCTATAAACAGGCAACACATTATCAACAAATTCTTGATATAAATTCCTGGATGATTTGCAAGCCAACGCGCATGTTATGTTTATTGGACTAAATATCTCAGGTTTGCTACAATCTTCTTTTACTTCGCAATTCTTCCATCTTGCTTCGTTGGTTGCTTCGTTCGTAGATATAGTAAACCAATTAGTGATGTAATCATGAACAAGTTTTTCTTGAATAACTTGGTAGCGATTGACTGTTTCTGCTTCTTTATCTGGGTAAGCAATAACTTTCCATTCATTGGTTGTTGGATTAATTGATATTAATACAGGGTATTGTTTTGTAAAATGTTGGCAAAACAGGATAAAACCACAAACAACGACAATCATAAAAAAGGTTATTGCTGTCCATATAGACATAATACGAGACAGGGCAATTGATTTGCCCGCTCGAAAAGTTTTTATATCAAATCCATTTGGGTAATCCAATCAATCCCCCCATGTGTTTATAAAGAAAACTAGGCCTGATATACCAAAATGCAAGCACAAGGGCTAAGTTTTAATTCGTTATTGTCATAACCAATACTAACAGGTTCGCTGTCGTATATCTGACCACATCCAGACATCGATAAACCAGCAATCGCCAATGTGCAAATTACAAGAATTTTTTTCATGTATTCTCCTTTCTTTTTCAAAATTATAAGAAAAATTCATCCCCCCAGTCAAGACAAAACAATCAGAACTGTGTTGCAAAAGACAACAAGAATCTGCGTTCATCATCGTATTTGTTAACTTTTAACGGCCATCCCCATGAAAAGTTCATAGGTCCCATAGTTGTATTCCAATAAATTCCTATACCCACAGATGTTCGCCAATCTTCATCAATATGAACATTCTGGGTTGTGGTACTTAAATTTTTCATTGGCGGTTTACCCAAAATGCCATAGTCTGCAAATACGAAACCTTTGATTTGATATTCATCAGGAATAAATATCGGGAAGTTTAACTGAGTTGACCCATTTGTGCGCCACAATCCACCCAAAGAATAAGAACCAAATCTGGAACCAACACCCGCGACATCAAAACCACGCAATGATTCACCACCCAAGAAATAACGATACACACGTGGGATATAATCATCGCTGTCCAAAGATTGTAAATAACCAAATTCCCATGAAGATTTCAATTGCCATCTGTCATCAAAGAATTTAAGTAAACCTGTGATATCCGCACTATATCGCATAAATGTATTTGTTCCACCAAAACCAGTGTACGCAGCGCCAATATTACCAACTATACCAGTGTGCGTATTTTGTTGAAAATTAGTATTCAAATTGTAATAACGCAAATTTGTCCCCAAAGTATAAAGATTTGATTTATGCCAACCACCCAATTGTAAATCATAGTTTTGATCAAAAGTGGCAGATAAACGCATAGTTTGTGTCCAATGGTCTGTCAAGCGCCAACCCAATCTGCCCGCTACCATGAAAGAATCACGATCATAACCATAACCCCCAAGACTTGAATATTTATATTGTGTATAAGATACATCAACACCACCAGACAGTTCACGATTGAATAAAAATGGTTCTGTAAAACTAAACAAAGCTTGTCTTTGATATTGTGCAATAGAACCTTTGATTTGAACTATTTGTCCGCGTCCCATAAAGTTATTTTCCGTAATTCCCGCATCAACCATAAATCCATTAATAGTAGACCAACCCAAACCACCAGATAATTCGCCAGTTGGCTGTTCTTCAACTTTTACATCTAAATTCATCATATTTGCGTCAGCCAATCGCGTAGGAACCATTTGAACATCTTTGAAATAACGCGTGTGCATTAAATTTTGACGACCTGTTTCAATCGTTTGTAGTGAAAAAGGGTCTCCTTCGCGCATAGGTAAATGATGTTCAATTACATTATCAAAAGTGCGCACATTACCCAACAAGTTTATGCTGTTGATATAAATACGATTAGTCTTTTTAATTTCAAATTTGATGTCCACTGTTCGTGTATCATCATGTTTTTCCGTTATCGGTTCAACACTTATAAAAGCATAACCATGGTCTGCAACTTTGCCACGAATTGCATTTATTGTTGCATCTATTTCATCGATGTTGTAAATGTCTTTTTTAGATATGGTCAAAGCTTTCTTTAATTCTTTGTCAGGCACATCATCAAAAGGATTGATTATAGAAATATCGCCAATTCTGTATTGTTCGCCTTCGTCCAAGGTATATTTCACAGAATAATATTCGCGTGATTCTGTAAAGTTCCCTTTGACATCAGTTATACGAAAATCAAGAAAACCATTGCGCATATAGAATTGATTTAACAATTGTTGGTCGTATTGAATTCTGTCTTCGTCATAAACATCGAATTGTGTCATAAAACGCCACCAAGCATGTTCGCGCGACAGCAATTCTCCGCGCAAAGTCCGCGAACGAAACTTTTTGTTGTTTTCAAAATCTATATTTTCAATATAAGTAGGATGACCTTCTTTGATTTCATAAACAACATTTACGCGATTGTTATCTAAATCAATTTTTTTTGGGTTTATTTTTGTTCCAAAAAAGCCTTTGCGTTGATACAAAGTTAATATGCGTTGAACATCGCCACCAATCACAGATTTATCATATGAAGAGCGTTCTTTGGTTTTTATCTCTTTCTTTAAATCATCAGTATCAATTTCATCATTACCTTCGACTGTCACCATGTTCACAATCGGGGATTCGTCTACTTTGATTTTAAGAATATTACCGCTAAGAGACGCGTTCACAGATGAAAAATATCCGCTTGATTGCAATTTTTTTGCAACATCATTAACAGTTTCTGAATTGATATTGTCGCCAACTTTGACTTCGGATAAAATGCGGATAGATTCATCGTCCATACGTTGATTACCGCTTACATCAATGCGCGACACCACAGCTGCGTTCGCATTTGCAGAAAGCGCGATTGCGAACATACTTAATAAAGATATAAACCAATTTTTATTCATTGTGTTCTTCAATTTTGTTGCTGTCTTAGGTTTATAAAACGAATATAATTGCGTAAATTCATTTTTTCATAAAGTTCTGAAACGACTGTACCCATAACGGAATCTTTATTTACAAAAGTAACAACATCGCCAAAGACCAGCATAACATCTTCATTTATTTGTTTTGCTAAATTAATCCCAGCTTGTATTTCTTGATGCGGTCTTTTGGTGCATGCAGAAATTTGTTTTGTTATCATGACAGGCTCCTTTGGTTAGTTTAATCCGAATACTCTTGCGATGTCGTTCCACATTGTGAACGCAAACAACAGCGCAATTAAAATCCAGCCAACTATAATAGTTATTTCCATAGCTTTGCCACCAAGTTTGCGATGGATGATTGCTTCAATGATTAAAATGAGCAAATACCCCCCATCCAAGACCGGCAAAGGCAGCAAGTTTATGACGCCTAAATTAACAGAAAGCAGGGCGATTATAGATAGAAATACAAAGAATCCTGCTTCCAAAGCGTGACCTGATACTTGGGCAATAGTAATAAATGAACCTAATTGCTTTGAAGAACGTTCGCCAGTTATGATTTGTTTTAATACAATCAACAATGTTTTTGATTGATGATATGTTTCGCGCAGCCCCCAATACCAAGCATTAAAAAATCCTTTCTTGCTGGTCGCAGTTTTACTGCCATCGGCAATCAGCCCCCACCGTTCTGCAGGAGCCAAAGTCACATTGACCAAATCACCATTGCGCGAAACCAACACATTTGCATTGTGTTTATCTGCTAATTCTTTTGCGATAATCAGTTCGCCCCAATTAGCAATATGGGAATTATCGATTTTAACAATAATGTCGCCAGCCTTTACACCTGCATTAAAAGCGACGCTGTCGCGTACAACCTGACCAATAACGGGTAATTGAATAGTTCTTGAACGGAACATAAAATCAGCAGAATATATAGTCCATGCCAACATAAAATTCATAAATACCCCAGCAGCAATAATTATAAATTGCTTCCATGCAGGAACAGATAAATAATGCCCAATCTTTTTTGCTTTTGGCAGTGCAGCATATTTTTTACGATTGAACATATCTTCTTGACCGTATATAGAAACATATCCGCCAAGTGGTAAACAACACAATTTCCAAACGGTGTTATGTTTGTCTTTCCATTTAACTATTGCGGGTCCAAAGCCAATCGAAAAAGCATCTACACGAACGCCCGCCCAGCGAGCTGCCAAAAAATGTCCAGCTTCGTGAATAAAAACTACTACGCCTAAAACGATTAGCAAAGCGACAATTGTTATAATGGTATGCATCTTCCTTTTTCCTTATCTTTACCGTTATTTAAATAAAAAACCACATGAAAGGCAAGACATAAATCCAGCCGTCAAATCTGTCAAGTATCCCGCCATGCCCAGGTAACATATTTCCAAAATCTTTTATGCCCAAACACCTTTTGATAAAACTGGCAGTCAAATCACCATACTGCGACATCAGCGCGATAGAACAACCAAACAATACTGCGAACAAGCAATTTGTATCAAATGGTCTGTATTGCAGGAAATAAAGCAAAGACATCCCGGTCCCGCAGATTATACCACCAATTTGCCCCGCCCAAGTTTTTTTTGCAGATAATCTTTCCCACAATTTGTCGCCACCAAAAATGAGTCCAAAAAGCCACCCACCAACATCAGCTCCAACAATAATCAATAACAACCAGAGCATAATGCGTGGGCGCGCCCCGACAAAATATACAGCCACCAACATCAAAAACAGCCACAATAAAAAACTAATAAAATAGAATGAATTTTTATTAAAGGTTTCAGAATCTGTGGCATTTAGACACTTGAACATTTCAGCAATTGCACCAACCATAATTAAAACGCCAGCCCATCGCGCAGCATGCCAAGCAGGGAAGTTTACTTCCAAAGCAATAATGCCAATCAAAGCCACCAGCATCCCAGCAGCCGACACAAATCTTAACACAGTATTAGATAAATCGCTTATTTTCATTTTTGTTTTCCTGAATAATTTTTCTTTTTACCACCACCAAAACGGCGATCGCGTTTTTGATATTCTTCTAAAACATGTTGCCACAATTTTTCAGATCTGATTAAATCAGGCCAATGTTCTGGAATAAATAACAATTCTGCATAGGCTAATTTCCAAAGCAAGAAATTAGAAATTCTGTTTTCGTTACTTGTCCGAACCATCAAATCTACAGGCAACAATTCGCCAGTATCTAAATAAGTCTCAAAAGATTCTTTTGTCACAGGCTTGCCATCTTCAATCGCAGCATTTACTGCGCGCACAATTTCATCTTGTCCACCGTAATTCAAAGCGAAAGCAACTGTTCCGCCAGTGTTTTCTGCGGACTTTTCTTCCAATTCATCACAAAGTTTAGCCAACTTTTTTGGCAATCTCTCGCGAGAACCCACAACACGATAGCGCAGATTTTTTTCTGTGGCGTGTTTAATGTTTTTTTCAAGTTCTGTACAAAACAAATCCATCAAGAAATTAACTTCTTCATCTGAACGATTCCAATTTTCCGTGGAAAACAGATAGAAAGTTACTGTAGAAACACCGTGTCCAATAAACCAATCAACCATATTTTCAAAATTAGAAATACCTGCACGATGACCTTCTAATGGTGGCAAACCGCGCATCTCGGCCCATCTGCGATTTCCATCGCAAATAAAAGCAATATGTTGAGGTATTTTCTTCAAAGTCTTTTCTGATTCTTGGGTGTGTTTTTTGAAAAATTTTAGCATTTTTGAAATCCCTTTATATAAAATGTTAAGTTTTATATCTTTGTTATACAGACATAATATCTGCTTCTTTTTGTTTAAGCATCGCATCAACTTCGCCAGCGCGTGCATCGAATACTTTCTGAATATCTTCTTCGTATTTGCGTTGGTCGTCTTCGGAAATTTCTTTGTCGGTTACAGCGCGTTTAATTTTGCCCATAGCATCTTGGCGAATATTGCGCATAGAAATCTTAGCTTCTTCAGCGTATTTTCCAGCGACTTTTGTTAATTCGCGTCTGCGTTCTTCTGTCAAAGGCGGCATATTAAGACGGATAACACCACCAGCAGTCATTGGATTTAATCCCAACCCCGAATCGCGAATCGCTTTTTCAACCAATGGTGCGTTTGTAATGTCCCATACGGTCACAGACAAAGTCTGATTATCAGGTGTTGATACAGTAGCAACTTGATTCAATGGAATTTCAGACCCGTATGCAGGCACTTTGACGCCGTCCAACAAATGCACAGAAGCACGACCTGTGCGCAATCCAGCAAATTCATTTTGTAAAACTTCTAATGTTTGAGCCGTCTTTTGTTCGGCTTCGGATTTAAGAGAAGAATAATCCATAAAATACTCCTTAAGATATAACCTAAGACAAAGGTTAGCAAAATGATTTGACTTTTTGCAAGAAGAAATATAAAATAAGTTTCGCCGCATGGGGTTGTAGCTCAGTTGGTAGAGCACTTGCATGGCATGCAAGGGGTCGTCAGTTCGAGTCTGATCAGCTCCACCAAAAAGTTATGGCGGGTGTAGCTCAGTTGGTTAGAGCGTCGGTTTGTGGTACCGAATGTCGCCAGTTCGAATCTGGTCACCCGCCCCATAAATAAAAATCGCCCATTTGGGCGATTTTTTAATTACCAGTTCGTATTTGCCATTTGATTTTATAACCTGTCCGGGCAGTTGCGCTGCTTGGTATAGTCAAATGTTCATCATAATAACATTGATTGGTTTCCAGATTATTATTTCCATCATACCAAGTAATGCTGTAAGAATTCGGATTGCAAGGTGGTGCAGAATTTGGACCATAACTTCCAAACAAAGCGGTTTCGTATTCGCCATTTGAATTTTCTGGTTGGAAAAGAACTTGTATGCACCGTTCTGTGCAAGTTGTCGCACAGCTGTTTTGGTCTCCAAAAGCATCCCAATACACCCAATTTGTATCACTGACACTCACTGCAGACGAACCATTAAGATGATATCCGGTCATATTGCACCAACATTCTTTGCCAACGCTTAATGTATTAAATGTTCCATTGGTTTTCGGTTCAAACAAATCACCAGATGTAGAATTGCATGACGAACGTCCTTGGATTTTTGTTCCATTACTGTACACCAATTCAAAAGTTCCTTTGTTCAAACTCGTTGCATCGCCACCAAAGAATTCACCCGTTCCGCTTTGGGTTGAACTATCATTAGATTTAAATTTGGTTGCAGACAAATTCAAATTTCTAGATGCGTTTATGTAATTAACCAACGGACCATCTGACCAGGGGGTTGTTGCAGTATAACCAGCATTGCAGGTAAATGAAGATATAGCACATGCGCCGATTGATTCTGTTTGGGCAACTGTTCCTGGATCGTATATTCTGGTTGCGGCAGTACTGTTTGCATATGTCACATTCGCACCACGCACAGGATTTATTACCGAACATAAAAGTGTCGCAGGAGATCTGTAGCAGAAAGCAACATCCCTGCTGCCAGCGTCAGAATATGGGAATTCGCTTGGGCAATCAGATAAACCTTGGGCAAAACTTACTTTTTCCCAAGTTCCGCCAGGGCACCAATGGTTTTGGGGACATGTTGCACACACTGTTGCATTTGCCGGTAAATATTCACCAGGTGCGCAAGTATACGTTGGTACCGGTGCACCACAAGATTTATTCATCCCAAATGAACCAAATTCGGGTGCTAAGGCAAGCTGCATGGCACATGCGTTTGCACATTTTTTTTCACAGATACTTATATCAATAAAGTCAGTTTTGAATAGTCTTTCTGCGGGATTTACGGATACTGTATTGCCGCTGCCAATTTTATAACTTGTTAAATCGCAATTACAATCATATTTTCCGTTGGCATTAACAGCACACGAAGCGGTTCCGGTAATATCCAATTCATTCCAATATACTAACCTGAATGTTCCATTTGTCATGCCGGTTGAATCTCCATAATTCCCGTTAGCACCGCTGCTGTTGTCACTACTGCCATCTATTGCACGGTAATAAATATTATGGTTAGAAGTCGAGCTTGGCATACCATACAATGGCGATTCATAATTTGCCAAAGGTCCATCAGTTCCAACTAAAACTTCGCCTGCATTACTGCAAGTTGCACCAGTCACCGCACAACCACCAAATGGGGTAACCACACTTCCGCCACCATAATAGTTTCTTTGTGTCACAGGACTGTTCGCATAAGATACAGATGTCGTATTTAATATTTTCACAAGCGTCGAACAGTCTACGCCTGTTTTATCGTAATAACAAAATGTAACATCTGTCGTTCCTGCATCAGAAGAAGGATGGTCATCAGGACAAGATTCTCTGCCGTAAGGTTTGTTGGCTGAGATATTGCTGGCAGGTACATCGGTAAAGCCTGGACAATAATAACCAGCCTCACAAAGTGTACAAGTTGTTGAATTTGCCGGAAAATAATACCCGGGATCGCAAGAATAGGTTTGTTCTACGCATGCCATCTGTTCACCGTATTCCCCAATAATATTGGTTCTGACCGTAGTGTTAGACATAAAATAGGCAACGCATTGTTCTGCGCAATTATCTGTGCAAGTAGCCGGGGACCGTATTGGTACATACACAGAATTCGCATCGTTAACAGACGTGCTGCCATTACCAATGTCATAACCCGTCATTTGACACCAGCAATACGTATCTGTGCCACCGGCTTTTGCCCCCCCAGAATTACCAGATTTAGTTTTGGGAGTGGCTTCTTTATATTCACCAGCGCTGGTACCAGCTGTTGAATTACATGTGGCATCAAGATATATTTGGGTACCATCACTCCACGTGATAACGGCAGTTCCATCTGTCATACCGGTTGAATCGCCAAATCCGTTTGCAACACCACTGTTTGCGCCACTGTTACCACTTGCTGCCCTATAAAGAGTGCTACTCTTTGAAATACTGTGTGCCTGGTTGACATAGTTTGCCAATGGGCCATTTGATGATGGTTCTTTGACATATCCAGTATCACAAGACAAACTGATAATTTCACATGCGCCAATATCTTCCGTTTCTCGACCGGCGTCACTATAAGTGATAGAGCCACTTGATGAATTTGCATAAGTCGCTGTCCCGTTTGATACAGGATTTATTTTGGAACAAGAATAACTTCCGCTGGTCGAATAACATTGTTGTAGAAAACTTGAACCTGCGTCAGAGTTTGGATATTTAACATTACACGCGATTTTGCCTTGATCATCACTGTCGTTATATGGATAAATTCCACCCGGACAATAGTAGTTTGCCGGACATCCGATGCAGGATGTTGCGTTTTTCGGTAAATATTGCCCCGCAGGACAAATTATTTGCATAGTTGCCGAACATTCGCCAGAACTGGCCGTCCCAGGTAAAGAATATGGTGTAGAAGTCGGACAAGGGTACAAACCTTGGTCATCGTCTTCGTCCAGTTCAACATCTGTGACACCTGGGCAATAATAATCTGATGGACAAAGCGCGCAATCTTCGGAATCAGCAGGTAAATAATAACCTGCATCACAACTGTATGTGAATCCTTGGGGACCTTTGGCACCGTATTTAAAATTACCACCATTACAAGATTTCGCCTTTGGGCAAGATTGACATTTTGTACTTTTTTCTGGCAAATATTCGCCTGCCTCACATTTCGCAGCATAACAATCATCGGCACTTTTTGCACCCAAATCAGACAAAGGGTTGTTTGAATCTACTTTGGAACATTCGGACAGTCCTTGGTCTTCTTTGTCGTTAAAAGATAATCCTTTGGCACCACTGCAAAAATACCCTTCCCAACAAGGGTCACATTGTGTGCTGCCAGCTTTTAAAAGTTCACCTTCGGCACAATTAATTGTTGCGCTGCATTGTGTGGACGAAGTGGCACCCGCCGGTGAAAACGGTGTTGATGTATCGCATTTCGTTATACCTTGGGTTGAAGTGTTATTGGTAAATGTCCCCCCAACACAATAATTTCCCGACGGGCATATGCTGCATACAAATGTTCCGCCCCCCAGATACGTTCCTGCCAAACAAACAAGGTTTGCCTTGCAATCGCTGCTATCGTCAGAACCAGATTCCGAGAACGGGCTTGTTGTTGGGCATTTTTCTATACCTTGGTCGTTTGTTTCGCTATATGAATATTTCCCCCCTTTGCAATAAGAACCGGATGGACAAATGTCGCATTTATCAAAGCCCATTGGCAAATAATACCCAGTCTCGCAATCAATAGTGTCTGTCTTGGCATAACAATCACTTTCGCCTTTTGCACCCGGGTTTGAATAAGGTGCTGTTGTTGGGCATTGGCTTAAGCCCTGATCTTTATCCTGACCTTTGTAAAATCCGCCACCTTTGCAATAATATCCTCCCAAACATTCTGCGCATTCATAATCTTTATCTTTTGGCAGATATTCCCCAGCGTTGCAAGTGATGTCGTATATCGTGGCATAACAATCACTTTCACTTTTTGCACCCGGGTTTGAATAAGGTGCTGTTGTTGGGCATTGGTCTAAGCCATGTTCTTTGTCATCTGGGGTCCATGTGCCACCTTTGCAGTAATATTTTATCCAACATGTTTCACATTTATTGTCCTTGGATAAAAATTCCCCAGCGCTGCAAGTGATGTCGGTTGTCTTGGCATAACAATCACCATCGCCTTTTGCACCTTTATCAGAATAAGGTTTGTCATCTGGGCATTGGGTTAAACCTTGGTGGTTTTTATCGTCATACGAATAAGGGCTTTTTGTTCCATCACAATAATAGCCTTCCCAACAAGATTCACAATCTGTTTTTTCTACGGGCAAAAATTCACCTTCGGCACAATTAATTGTTGCACTGCATTGTGTGGACGAAGTGGCACCCGCCGGTGAAAACGGTGTTGATGTATCGCATTTCGTTATACCTTGGGTTGAAGTGTTATTGGTAAATGTCCCCCCAACACAATAATTTCCCGACGGGCATATGCTGCATACAAATGTTCCGCCCCCCAGATACGTTCCTGCCAAACAAACAAGGTTTGCCTTGCAATCGCTGCTATCGTCAGAACCAGATTCCGAGAACGGGCTTGTTGTTGGGCATTTTTCTATACCTTGGTCGTTTGTTTCGCTATATGGATATTTTCCCCCTTTGCAATAAGAACCAGCAGGACAAGTTCTACAATCGGAGTATGAAAAGGCCGGCAAAAATTCACCCGCTTTACATGTGACCGTGTCAAAGCAAGAATTTTCATCCGAAGCGCCGATTTTTGAGTAAGGTGCTGTTGTTGGACATTTTTCTATACCTTGATCTTTGGTATTATCAACCGTAACACCCTTAATACCACTGCAATAAGAACCAATCGGACAAATGACGCATTTGTTATCGCCTTTGGGTAAATAAGACCCAGTGTCACAACCAATAGTGTCTGTCTTGGCATAACAATCACCTTTGCCTTTTGCACCTTTATCAGAATAAGGTGTTGCCTCTGGACATTGGTTTAAGCCATGTTCTTTGTCATCTGGGGTCCACGTGCCACCTTTGCAGTAATAATTTGCCCAACATGTTTCACATTTATTGTCCTTGGATAAAAATTCCCCCGCACCGCAAGTGATGTCGGTTGTCTTGCCATAACAATCACCTTCGCCTTTCGCACCTTTATCAGAATAAGGTGCTGTTGTTGGGCATTGGGTTAAACCTTGGTCGTTTTTATCATCATACGAATAAGGGCTTTTTGTTCCATCACAAAAATATCCTTCCTGACAATCTGTGCACTGAATACCACCTTTCGCCAAAAATACACCGGCACCACAATCAATTGTCGCGCTGCATTGTGTGGACGAAGTAGCGCCGTCCGGTGAAAACGGTGTCGCGGTATCGCATTTCGTCATACCTTGGGTTGCGGTGTTATTGGTAAATGTTCCGCCACTGCACCAATAACCAGCCGGACAAGTTGAACAGGTTAGCATGCTTTCCCCCAGATACGTTCCTGCCAAACAAACAAGGTTTGCCTTGCAATCGCTGCTATCGTCAGAACCAGATTCCGAGAACGGGCTTGTTGTTGGACATTGTTCTATACCTTGGTCGCCTGTTTCACTATATGGGTATTTTCCCCCTTTGCAATAAGAACCTGCAGGACAAGTTTTACAATCAGAGTATGAAAAGGCCGGCAAAAATTCACCATTCTTACATGTGGTCGTGTCAAAGCAAGAATTTTCATCTGAAGAGCCGATTTTTGAGTAAGGTGCTGTTGTTGGGCATTTTTCTATACCTTGGTCTTTGGTATTATCAACCGTAACACCCTTAATACCACTGCAATAAGAACCAATCGGACAAATGACGCATTTGTTATCGCCTTTGGGTAAATAAGACCCAGTGTCACAACCAATAGTGTCTGTCTTGGCATAACAATCACCTTTGCCTTTTGCACCTTTATCAGAATAAGGTGTTGCCTCTGGACATTGGTTTAAGCCATGTTCTTTGTCATCTGGGGTCCACGTGCCACCTTTGCAGTAATAATTTTCCCGACACGTTTCGCATCCGCCTTCTTTACTTAAAAATTCCCCCGCGTCACAAGTGATGTCGGCACCAAATGCATTAAATGTAAACAAACTAAACAAAGCCAAAAGTGGCGTTAACAGTATGATTTTACGCATTTTTTTCTCTTTCCTTCGTGTTTAAAACAGTATTACTTTGTTTTAAGTGTAGAAAATTTTTTATTATTTGCGCAAGTATTTTTTTCTATTTTTATTTCTTGCTTTTGTTTTTTTTCAAATCTATAATCACGGCATCTATTTATATGAAAGGGGGCGAAGAATGAAATTATCTGAAAAGTTTAAAAATTTACCAACAATTTGGGTTGTGATTTTGGCTTTTGGTGTTGCGCTGGGTGGTTTTTTTATTGGTAATGGTGTTTATAAATCTTTGGCGCGTCGTACTGTTACGGTCAAGGGTTTGGCTGAAATGGATGTAATCGCTGATACTGCCATTTGGAATATAAAATTCAATCGTGTTGGTGGTGATCTGGTCAAGGTTCAATCTGCTGTGGATGAAGACCTTAATAAAACACATAAATTCTTAACTGATAACGGATTTGAAGAAAACGAAATTCAAAATTTGCGCGTGACAGTGCGTGATAAATATGCGGGGTATAGTGATGCCCAACGCAAAGATGCTGACAGTAATGACAGATATGTTATCGAAACTGGTGTTATGGTGCGTTCAAATTCTGTAAATTTGGTTGATGGTGTTTCGCGCAAAATGGGTGATTTAGTGCGCCAAGGTGTGACTGTGACCGAAGATTATGCGGGACCAATTTATGTCTTTAATGGACTTAATGATATTAAAATAAAAATGATAGAAGAAGCAACGAAAAACGCAACTGCCGCGGGGGAACAGTTCGCCAAAGACGCTAATGCAAAATTGGGTAAGATTCAATCTGCTAACCAAGGATTGTTCAGCATAACTGCGCGCGACCAAACAGATGCTTGGTCTGATAATGAAAAGCAATCTATTAATAAACGCGTCCGCGTGGTATCTACAATTACATTTTATTTAAGATAATAATTCCCCGCTTGATGCGGGGTATTTTTTTTCACTAATTAACCCTTGCACTAATTTTTTTCATTTTCTATAATCAAAAACATGGGAAAGACAGCAGACCTTTTTATTCGCGCCCAACACGCTGAATTGTTGAAAAAACTAAACGCGTGGGATGTCGCATATCATCAAAACGATGCACCAATTGTGGATGATGCAACTTATGATGCTGCGAAATCAGAAATACTTGCTATTGAAACAGAATATCCAGAATTGGCACGCGGTGGTTTTTCAAGCCATGTCGGTGCGGCTGTGTCAGAAAAATTCAAATCTTATCCGCATAAAATTCCAATGTTGTCTATATCGGATGTCTTTAACGAAGACGAAGTGCGCGAATGGTTTAATAAACTGATTACCAAAGATTTGTTTGTTGAATTAAAGGTTGATGGGCTTTCTTTTTCTGCGCGCTATGAAAATGGTGTTTTTGTGCGTGGGCTTACACGGGGCAGCGGAACTGCCGGCGAAGATATTACGGCGAACCTTAAAACTATTGCTGATATCCCACAAAAATTATCTGGTGTTTTTCCGGATGTATTGGAAGTGCGCGGCGAAGTTTATATGGCACGCCAAGATTTTATCGCATTAAATGAAAGTTCATCCAAGAAATTTGCGAACCCAAGAAATGCTGCAGCTGGGTCACTTCGTCAATTAAATCCCGCTGTCACAGCATCAAGAAAACTAAGCGCGTTTGGTTATACTTATGGCGAAATATCTTCGCGCGATTGGGAAACACAATCTGAATTTTTTGACAGGTTAGAATCATGGGGATTTAAAACTACGCGTCAATGGGCGCATCTTGCGCATAATGTAGCCGAAGTCCAAGATATATATAATGATGTTATGTTGCATCGGGATGAAATTCCTTTTGACATAGACGGCCTTGTTATCAAAGTGAATTCTGTTGCAACCCAGGAAAAAATGGGCGCGCGCGCAAACAGTCCGCGTTGGGAAATCGCTTATAAATTTCCTGCGGCACGTGGTATAACAAAATTAAATGCTATCGCAATTCAGGTTGGACGCACAGGGGTTTTAACACCGGTGGCTGAATTAGAACCTATTAATATTGGGGGTGTTTTGGTTTCGCGTGCTACATTACATAACGCTGATGAAATTGCGCGTCTTGATGTTCGTGTTGGTGACAAAGTTGTCGTGCAACGTGCAGGCGATGTCATTCCGCAAATTGTAAGCGTTGCAGAAAAGGGCGAAAATACTGTGCCATTTGTATTTCCTGATACTTGCCCAGTATGTGGTGGCGCGGTGGTTCAAGAAAGTGGCGCGGTGGCGCGGCGATGCGTTAATTCTCTGTCTTGTGGCGCCCAGATTCGCGGTGAATTGGAACATTTTGTATCACGACATGCTTTGGATATCGAAGGTATTGGAACAAAACAAATTGAATTGTTTACGAATCTTAAATGGGTGACCCAAGCAGCAGATATATTTACTTTGATAGAAAAGCATGGCACAGAATTAAAGTCGATGGATGGATTTGGTGCAAAATCAGTTTCTAATTTAAATGCGTCTATCGAAAAGGCGCGTAATGTAGATTTGCATCGTTTAATTTATGCAATCGGAATACCTGATGTCGGGGAAGTGACTGCAAAAATATTGGCACGTGAATTTAAGTCTTTGCCTGCGTTGCGTGGGGCAAGCGAAGCGCGCCTAATAGAAATAGACGGTATTGGCGCAGTTATGGCGCATGAAATAGTTTCTTTCTTTGCAGACGAACATTCTTCTGCGGCATTGGATAATTTATTGCAACATATAAATGTAAAGAATCCAGAAGCAAAAATTATTGAAAACAGTGCTTTGAACGGTAAACGCGTGGTTTTAACAGGAACATTAACTAAATATACTCGTGATGAAGCCAAAGCGATTCTGGAAAGTATGGGCGCAAAACCACAAAGTAGTGTTTCCACAAAAACAGACATAGTAATTGCTGGTGCGGCAGCAGGATCTAAATTGGCTGATGCAGAAAAGTTGGGGATAACAATTTGGAACGAACAAGATTTTGAAAATGCTTTGAAATAAAAGGAAAGGGTATGCACAAAGATACAAAAGAAAAAGATTTACAAACCACAGAGCCAAAGAAAAAGCGTTCTTTGAAATCACGTTTGTTAATCTTTTTTGTTAATCTGTTTTTAGTGTTGGTTGCTTGTATTGGTCTGTATGTTTTATTTGTATTTTTACAAATGCCATCATTGGATGCAATATTACATGAAACACGTGAACCTGCGATAGTCTTTTTGGACAAAAACGGACGCGAAATTCGCGCAGATGGTCGCATTATGGGGCGGCGGTAAGTGTTGATAATTTACCTCCGCACGTCTGGCAGGCTATTGTTGCTATTGAAGATAAAAGATTTTTTGAACACGGTGCTATATCTTATCGTGGCACTTTTCGCGCAGTAGTATTAAATATGTTTCATGGACGATTTGCAGCAGGCGGTTCTACTATAACACAACAAACAGCCAAGAATATATTTTTGTCTCGTGACAAGAAAGTGTCGCGTAAGATTCAAGAATTAATATTGTCAATGTGGTTGGAAAACAGGTTTACAAAAAATCAAATTCTTGATTTATATATGAACAGAATTTCTTTGGTGGGTGGACATCGTGGTATTGACGCGGCGGCTACAAATCTGTTTGGGCATGGCGCGCGAGAATTGACTTTGGCAGAATCAGCACAAATTGCGGCTATGTTAAAGGCTCCGACGCTTTATAGTCCTTTGAAAAACCCAGAAAGGAATATTTTACGGGCCAAGGTCATTTTGAAAGAAATGGAAAGACAAGGGTATATCAGTGAAAAAGAAATGCAATTGGCTTTTCAAAATTTGAAACCAGCACCAGAAAACCCTGATAAGAATATCTATCGTTATTGGACAGATTTTGTTCGTGATGAAATAGAATCTCGAATTGGCAGCATAGATAAAGATTTGTATGTATATACCACCATAGACACAGGTCTACAAAAACGGGTTGCCGCATCTGTGCGCGCAGGTATTGGCGAATACGAAGGTGCAGCTGTCGCTGTTTCTCGCGATGGCGCAATACTTGCTATGGTTGGTGGGGATGATTATCAAACCAGCCAATTTAATCGTGCAACTGCGTTGCGTCAACCAGGGTCTGCGTTTAAACCAGTGGTATATCTGGTAGCTTTGGAAAACGGTATGACACCAGATGCTTATGTAAATGATTCTCCGTTTTCGATTGGTGATTATAATCCAAAAAATTACGACGAACGTTATTATGGTGGTATAACTTTGGCAACAGCATTTGCCAAAAGTGTAAATTCTGTACCGTTGAAACTAACCAAAGAATATGGTATTGATTCTGTGTTGAATATGGCGGCACGCTTGGGGGTTGGGGCAAATCTTAAACGCGAATATTCAACGGTTTTAGGTGCTTCGGAAATGAGTTTGTTGGATTTAACAACAATATACGCAGTAATTTGGAACGACGGAAATTCTGTTCATCCATATTCAATAACAAAGATAACTGATGCATATGGCAATTTTATCTATGCGCGCAATCCATCAGAAACGATTACAATATTGCAACCGCAAACGGTCGAATATATGCAAGATTTATTGCACGAAGTTGTTACACACGGCACAGGTAAACGTGCAAACGCTGAAAATGTATTAGGCGGAAAAACAGGAACCAGTAATGACAACAGGGATGCTTGGTTTGTTGGTGCGACGCCTGAGTTTGTAATGGGAATTTGGGTTGGTCGTGATGATAATACACCAATGTCTTCCAAAGTCACAGGTGGTACAATTCCGGCCACAATTTTCCACGAAATTGTGAAATAAATTTCTTGATTTGATTAATAATCTGTCTGTTGAGAAAGGTAAACACTATAATTTATGGAAAATGCAAAGCGGTGGTTTTTTCCAAGAAAAATAAACAGAAAAACAAAAAAGCCCCAAAAAGGGGCTTTGTTACAGTTTTATTACAATGTTGGTGTTAAAATATCTTGCATCTTTTTTATTTCTGCTGCGTTTTTGTTAAATAGACCTGTTGTTTTCATTTTTGCCAGTTCTATTTTTAATTGCTTTAACATCGTGCTTTGTTTGTCGTTTGTTGCTTGCAAACGATTCATTTCTTCAACCAATTTTTCGTTTTTATATTGAAGTTCTTCTTTCTCTTTACTCGTTTCGTCTAACATATTGTTGTATTGGTTGCTAATAGAGTCTTTTTCACGTGTTATTTCTTCTATACTATTACGAGCTGTTTGTAATTGTTGTTTTGTTTCTACAAGCTCTTCTTCCAAGGATTTTTGTGTGTTCGCCATGTATTCCGGGATGTTGGCAGACAAAATTTTATTAATATCAAATTCTTTTTTTATTAGTTTTACATAATCTGGTTCTGATTCATCCAAAGGCTGTATTGCAAATTTTGCACTATCAGAAATGTTTTTCAAATTTTCAGGATTTGGAAAATCTTTGTGCATTTCTTTATCTAATTCTTGTTTACACATTTCGATTACTGTACGAATAAGGTTTTTATCACGAGAGTTCAAAGCAAGTTGAGACTTGAAACTTAGTGGCGCCAAAGGATTATTAATAATTAAAGTGCTGACAATTTTTGCATTTTTTTCACCAATTCTTTTTGAATCTGGTGTAATTTGTCGCAAAATACTATATTGATTTTTTTCATCAAACATAGGCAGTTTGTTTAATACCAGCAATACAGAATTTTCATCGGGTTTTTCATCAAAGATACATTTAATAAAATTCCAATAAGCCTTGAAATCTTGGGCATATTGTGATTCTGGGTTTTTATAGCAATTATATATATGTTTCCAAATATTGTTATATGTCGCATCTTGCGTATCCGTGTAACGTTCTAGTTCTTTTTCGTTCGACGGACCGTTATATGCATTTTTTCTGAATAATTCATCAATATATTCAACAAAACCTAAGGTGCGGTCAGTACCAAATAAATCTTTGGTAAACTTATTTTTATCAAAAGTTACTTCCTGTGTCATAAAAACTCCTTTCTTTTATTATTTATTCATTTTATCATTTTTTTTCGTTAATTCAAACCATAATTTATTTGATTTGCTTTTTGTTTTGGTAAGTGATATGCTACCTTCCGCAAGAGATAAAAATGTCAGTAAAAACGAAACGTTTTTTAAAGAAACTTATCAGTTATGCAGGCGTATTCTTTTTCATAGTTGCAGCAGGAATGCTTTATTGGCAACTTCGCAATTATTCATTAATGGATATCGCACGTGCATTATGGCACATACCATTTACTAATCTGGTTTTGGCGTGCATAGCATGCTTTTTCGGATACTTGGCGTTGTCGCTTTATGATTATTTAGCGTTGGATTATGTCGGACGCAAAGTGTCTTGGTGGAAATGGATGTTGGCTGGAATGTTGGGCTTTGCAATCAGCAATAATGCTGGGCATGCGGTGGTAAGTGGTGGCGCGATAAGATATCGTTTGTATACTCGTTGGCGGGTTCCTGGCGGCGATATTATAAAAATGTTGACTTTTTCTGGTTTTACATTTTTTCTTGGCTATGCCGCAATAGCGGTTATTGGTTATTTCTTAGTGCCAAATGATATGTTTGCGCATTCTGCAGGGGCATCATTTGGCGTGAACGGGTTGTTTATTGTGTGTGCGTCTGTTTTGTTGGCGTATTATGCGATATCAATCATGTTCAAAAATAAAAGTATTCGTATCGGCGAAATAAAGTTCCATATACCATCTTTCGGGGTGTCTATGGTCCAAACTATTTTGGGTATAATGGATGCGCTTTGCGCGGGTTTGGTTCTTTATTTCTGTATAATCCCATACATAGATTTGCCGTTCGGCGTATTTATTGGGTTATACGTGATAGCGATGGTGGCTGGGGTATTTAGTCAAGTCCCCGGCGGCATAGGTGTATTTGAATCTGTGTTTATGGTGGCGTTGCCAGAAACGGCTGACAAAGCCAGTATATTCGGTGCATTATTGGCATACAGAATAATTTATTATGTTTTGCCTTTGATAGGAGTAGGGGGATTGTTCTTTATCTATGAACGCTGGTTGCGTGCGCGTATGAAGCGTTGGCTGGAAGAAGCAAAACAAAAAATTCCTCATATCCAATTGCCACATAAAAAACATGAAGACTAAGATAAAAACACCTTGCCTTTGAAAAACGCCTTTGCTATTCTTTACGATGTTGTATTTAATGGGGTAGAAAAGTGTTAGTATTGTCGCTTTTTACAAATGTTCGAATTGCGCTTATGGGTATCGTGGCGTGTTTCCTTGGCATGGGCGGGGTTGCCCCACAGGAACGGACTTTGTCCATTTTATACACCCACAACACAAAAGGATTAATAAATGTCAAAAAAGATATATGTGGATGGTGTTCATCCCGAAGAAACACGGGTGGTGGTGGTAGATACTGTTACGAATCGTGTGTCTGATTTTGATGTTGAAACAACGACCAAGCCCCAGATAAAAGGGAACATCTATCTGGCCAAGGTTATTCGTGTCGAACCATCACTTCAGGCAGCATTTGTAGATTATGGAACTGGGAAAAACGGCTTTTTGCCATTTTCTGAAATTCATCCAGATTATTACCAGGTTACACCTGAACAAAAGAAAAAATTATTGGAATTAGCGCATGCTAATATCGTTGACGACGATGATGACCCTGATGACGAAGCGGACGAAGTTGCAGATTACGATGATCACAGCGCGGGCGAAGATAACAAAGAGTTTCTTAAACGTGCACATGAATTCAAAATTCAAGATGTGATTAAACCAAAGCAAATCTTGCTTATCCAAGGTGTCAAAGAAGAACGCGGACAAAAGGGCGCTTCTATGACAACATATTTGTCTTTGGCTGGTCGTTTTGCGGTTTTAATGCCTAATTCCAGAAAACGCAACAGTTACGGTATTTCAAAGAAAATATCTGACAAAGCAGAACGTGCGCGTTTGCGCGAAATATTGCACAGCCTTAAAATACCAAAGGGTATGACGGTTGTGTTAAGAACTGCTGCAATGGGCGCCAATGCTGACGATATAACCAAAGATTATGAATATTTGACTTCACTTTGGAACGATATTCGTAAAACAACCCTGGAATCTGTTGCACCGGTAATAATTCATACCGAAGATTCATTACTTCGTCGTGTTGTCCGTGATTTTATTTCTGACAAAGACGATATTATGTATGTCCAAGGGGCAGAGGCATTTGATGAAGCAAAAACATATTTTCAGCAAATGTATGGTCGTGCGCCGCGTAAACAATTGGTTCAATACAAAGATGCTGCTGTGCCTTTGATGACCAAAGCGGGTGTTGAAAAACAATTGGAAGGATTACACGGTCCATACGTGGTATTGCCTTCTGGTGGTTCTATTGTTATCAATCAAACGGAAGCTATGGTAACAATCGATGTTAATTCTTCGCGTGCTATCAAAGAAAAAGATATTGAAC
Organism: uncultured Pseudomonadota bacterium; assembly: GCA_947303585.1. Taxonomy (GTDB): domain Bacteria; phylum Pseudomonadota; class Alphaproteobacteria; order Rs-D84; family Rs-D84; genus Enterousia. The sequence continues at coordinate 58,527 of CAMYYT010000002.1, forward strand.
AAACTGCGTTGAATACTAATTTGGAAGCGGCGGAAGAAATCGCACTTCAATTGCGCTTGCGTGATTTGGCTGGTATTGTTGCGATTGACTTTATTGATATGGAAGAAGAAAAGAACAATCGTAAACTTGAACAAAAAATGCGCGAAGTTATGAAACACGACCGCGCACGAACCCAAGTTGCAAAAATCAACGCATTTGGTGTTTTGATGCTGTCGCGTCAAAGATTGCGCAGTTCGTTTATAGAATCTTCGTATGTTGCTTGCCCGCATTGTATGGGGGCTGGCGTTGTGCCAAGTATTCAAACAGCATCTATTATTTTGTTCCGTCATTTACAAGAAAAACTTTTGGCGAAGCCAGCTCAAAAGATAATAATGACGGTTCCAAGTGATGTTGCAATTTATCTGTTGAATCAAAAACGCGCAGAATTAGCTGCGATGGAAAAAGAATTCGAAACAGAAATTGTAATTGTTGGTGACGACAGTTTAATGAATATTGATCAATATTCAATACAACGTGTTGCGGCGGAAAATGTCAAAACAGACGATGTCTTGAACGCGCACGAACCTTCTACGGACGCGAAAAAGAAAAATGCACAACATGTAGAAGCTAAAAAAGTAACTACAACTGCACCGCGTCATCGCAAACCAATTAAAAAGCAACAAAAGAAAAAGTCTTTATGGAAAAAATTGGTTGGATAAACAAAAAGCACCGCATCCGCGGTGTTTTTTTAAAGTAAAAAAATTCCTAAATATCAATTTTAGTTGTTGCAAAAAAAATTGCATATCATTATAATTACAAAAGTAAGAGAGAAAAAGAACGTTGATGAAAGTGCTTTTTACATCGATTTTTGCGCTGTTCTTGGCGACTTCAGCGTGGGCCACAGGCGAATTATCGGCGCCTGCCACTTGTAATACCACGGATCTAGGGGTCAGTTCTGGTACATTAAATGTAGATTTGGTATGGGAAGCAAACAGAATAAACACATCGTGGTATACTGGATACGGCGATAATACACAAATAACGGGTGCAAACATCCCAACTTCTTGTAATTACGATTCGGCAATATCTTTGCCTGCTGCGCCATCGCGTCCAGGGTATAATTTTGTTGGTTGGACATTAAAATGTTCTTTGCCACCGTTAGATTCGTCAGATACGGGAACAGATTACGGTTATATAAATGGGGACAGCCCGGAACCTTATGCAGATAATGCACAAACATATGGGTTAACACAGCCACAAACTTGGGGTGCGACGTTTGTACCTGGAAAAATGACGGGAAGTGCGATGTGCAGTGCTTACGCTGGAAATAATCATAATTATGCATGGGGCGGAACATCTTCTGATTGGACGGCAGATACAGCAACTTTGACTGGGACTAGTGGAAGTGCTACCTATTGTTGGTGTCGCGTTGATGCCTTTACACCAACCAGTGGGCAATGGTGTGATTTTTCACCACAAAAATGGGTGTTTAACCACGGGTTTAATTCGACAACGGGCTGTTCAGAGGCTTGCGCATCAGAATGCACACAATCATTGCGTGGTATATTAGAATTCCGTGCCGCAGTATACGCCGCCGCTACGCCTGTTTCTGTATGTCGGATACCTGCTGCAGTCGCGGCACAAGATATAGGTACTGCAATGGCAGCTAAAAGCTTTTTGGGTGACGCATATAACAATACCTATGGTGGTGCGACACCTGAAACATATGGTCTGACTCAGGCTGGGCAATGGGGTGTGTCGTGGCAGACTGGTGACAAAGTTGTAGGAGAAGCAATGTGTAGTGCTTCTTCAAGTGGGGTTCCTGTTGCTTCTACTGGAAATGAAGCTGCGAATTGTTGGTGTAAAGCAACTGGTTATATTTCCGCGAGTAATTCACAGTGTTCTTTTTCTGATTCTTCTTGGGTCTTGATAAATAATAATGGTGCGGAATATTGTTTACAATGGTGTACATATGAGTGTGCTAACTATGTTAGAACATGGGAAGATATTCGTGTGATGATATTAAACGGTCTTTTTGCTCAATAAGATAGTTTTTTAATTGTATTTTTACCATAAAATTAAGATTTTATCCGTTCGAAATCACGGGTAAGAATATCCCATAAAAAAATTGAAAGAAATTTTTGCTTATTGAAAAATTTGTGATATAATGAAAGTGTGAAAGGGTAAAAAGGTATAAAAAATCATCCCGAAAACCCAACAAGATTGGTGCCGAAAGCACTTCATAAAAGATTTGGTTTTTTCCCTTCCTTAACCAAATAAATGCACCCCATACGGGGTGTTTTTTTTAAATTCTCCCCACGGGGGGCGCAGGGCGATGGGGGTTATCCCGCATTTTTTCCTGCGACAAAACCGCTGCTGAATGCCCACTGAATATTAAAACCACCCAAATCGCCAGTTATATCCATAACTTCGCCTGCAAAAAACAAACCGGGGCAAATCTTTGATTCCATTGTTTTTGATGATATTTTATCGACAGACACTCCGCCCATCATTACTTCTGCGCTTGTGAATCCAATCGCTGTACCATCCATAATTTCAAAATGATTTATCCTTGTAGCAATTTGTTTTAATTCGCCGTCTTTTAAATCTGCGATGTTTCGTGTGTCATTGCAAAAAAAGTGCGCCAATTTATTTGGCAAAATTTCAGCCACCACATTTGCCACAGATTTCTTGCCGTTCGTTTGTTTTGTGCTTTTCAATAATTCAAAAACGTTTTTGTTCGGTGCAAAATTTATAATCATTTCTTTTGGGTTTATCAAAGTTGCACGATAAGCCGCCGGTCCACCAATACCAAAATGAGTAAACAATAAATCATCAACAATTTTATGTTTATCAACGATAATTTCTGCTTTCAAAGATATGCCAGAAAGCTCGGAATCAAATGCCTTGGTTTTAATCGCACACAGTGCAGGACGCACCGGTTCGATTTTATGACCGAATTTTTTAGCAATCGTTTGTCCGGTACTTGATACCAGTAAGTGCGGGTACGAAATGCCACCTGTTGCAACGATAACAGATTGCGAATAAAAATCGCCATTGGTTGTTTTTATCGTGAAAAAATCGTTTTCTTTTTCAATATCAATTACATTAGTATTGTATTTTATCAGGGTGTTTTTTAGGTCACTTAAAAGTGCGTTTAAAATATCTTTGGCACCATCGCGACAAAAATATCGTCCTGGTTCTTTTTCAATATATTTTATATTGTGTGCTTTTGCCCAATTTAATGTATCGTGTGGCGAAAACTGTGTAAGAGCTGACATAACAAACCGCGGGTTTTTACCAAAATAGTGTGAAAAATCCGCCTTTGAATTCGTAAAATTGCAATTGCCACCACCAGAAACAGCAACTTTGCGAGCAGGTTCGTTTCCCATATCAAGAATTAATACGGCTTTTTTGCGCCTTAACAATTGTGCTGCCGCCATTAATCCGGCCGCACCTGCACCAATAATAACAGTATCAAATATTTTCATAAGATTAATTTTATCGCACCAATAAAAAATATCAAATAAATTTGCGTTTTGTGATATAATGTTTGTAAAAATAAGGAAAAAGATATGAATATATATATGGAAAGTGCAAAAAAATTAGCAGAAAAAAATCTTAAAACACACAATGGCGGACCTTTTGGTGCAGTTGTTGTTAAAAATGGCAAAATAATCGGTCGTGCATCAAATTGTGTTATAAAAAATAATGACCCAACGGCACATGCAGAAATAATGGCTATACGTGCGGCATGTGCAAAGATTAAATCTTATGATTTAAGTGGGTGTGAATTATACACTTCGTGTTATCCTTGTCCGATGTGTTTGTCTGCAATTATGTGGGCGAATATAAAAACTGTTTATTATGGAAATACAAAACAAGACGCTGCAAATATTGGTTTTCGTGATGATTTTATGTATGAATATCTAAAAAATTTGAAAAATACCAAAGTGTTAAAATTAAAGCCTTTGAATCGCAAAGAAACAATAAAAACATTTGATGATTTTACAAAACAAAAAAACAAGATAATATATTAATCAAATAAAAAAGCCGTCCAAAGACGGTTTTTTTGCACCTATCGCGTCTTTGTATTAACAAAAACGGATGGTGGGTTAGGTAGGACTCGAACCCACGACCAAAGCGTTATGAGCGCTCCGCTCTAACCAACTGAGCTACTAACCCACAGCGAAAGTAATTATATATTTTTTTTATTGTCTTGCAAGTTAAAAATTAACATATCTTGCATTTTATATCAAATTATGCCACCATAGCGGTATGCCTGATATTGTTCCAATATTAAATAAAAATCAAATGGATGCGTTTAATACGATTGAACGCACGCATTCTAATATTTTAATTTTGGGGCAGGCGGGAACAGGAAAATCTACTTTTGTACAATATTTGAAATCGGCGTCCAGCAAACGCATAGTTTGCGCGTGTCCAACGGCGGTTTCAGCATTAAATATCGGCGGACAGACGATACATTCGCTGTTTCAAATTCAGCCACGTGATTTTATTATGCCTGAATTGTTGAAATTAAAGGCCAAACCCCGCAATATCTTAAATGCCACAGATGTTTTGGTGATTGATGAAATATCTATGGTTGCACCTGATTTGTTGGACGCGATTGATATTTTGGCACGTCAAGCGCGTCATAACAATGAACCTTTTGGTGGTATCCAAGTGGTTGCTATTGGTGATATGTTTCAATTACCTCCAGTAATAACCCGCGAATCCGAACATTATTACGAAGAAGCATACGAATATAAAAACGCTTATTTTTTTGATTCTAATGTGTATAAACGTGCTAATTTTATAAAATATGATTTCAATACAGTTTATCGTCAAAGCGACACTGATTTACTGCAAAATCTTGTAAAATTGCGCGATAATGATGCATCTGCCATAGATTTCTTTAATCATTGTCGCATAGACGATGAAAATATTCGTAAAAACGCCGTTATAATTACACCTTTTCGTGCTGTGGCAGAAAAAATAAATACAGACAAATTAAACCAGATTAATGCGCCAGAAATGGTTTATACAGGGGCTATTTCTGGGAATTTTAATACGAACGATGTGCCGGCCCCCATGGAATTAAAGTTAAAGCAGGGGGCACTGGTTATGTTTGTGAAAAATGGCGATAAATGGCATAACGGTTCTGTGGGGATTGTGGAAAATCTTGGCGCCAAAGAAATCATAATTCAATTATTAGACGATAATAAAAACGATATTGTTGTTGTGAAACCTGAAAAATGGGAGAAAATAGAATATTCTCGTGATGAAAACGATAGGATAATCGAAAATGAAATCGGTTCTTATAAACAGTTCCCGTTAATGTTGGGGTATGCAATGACGATACATAAATCTCAGGGTAAGACATTGGGCAAGGTTGTCATAGATATTTCGCGCGGCGCATTTGCACATGGACAAACTTATGTTGCTTTGTCGCGCACGCGTTCGGCAAAAGATATGCATATTGTTAAACCTTTGGGTGCGCGCGATATTATCTTTGATCAAAGAATTCTGGATTTTGTTAGCGAATAGTAACTTTCATATTTCGAATTTGTTTTATCGCAGGGCATCTTATATACACAGGATGGACATAACGATAAATTGATTTTAATTGTTTGCCAAACATGCTTTCGAACACATGTAAAATTTTAGATATTGGACCGTTGTGACTATGTGCATAAAGAGAATAATACAAATGGTGAGCATAAAACGGATTTTTTTTACCATTAAATGTGTCTGTTAAATTAGTGTCTTCTAGCAGCGCTTGGAAAATAATTTCCATCTCTTTGGATGAAATTACAGTATCAGGAGTGATGTATTTTTTGTGTTCTTTCCACCCTGGCATTTTTCCAAGTTTATCTTTTGCAACATCAAAAAGTTGTGTTTCATAAACATATCTTCGTGGCATATTTTAATCCATTTTTTATTCGTGTATATAGTAGCAGTAAAAAATAATTTGTCAACAAATTTATTGAGTAAATTAGATGTCTTTTGACATTAAAATTGCGTCCACACCATCATAGTATTTAGGGCGTAAACCGGCCCGAACGAACCCAGAATTTTCGTATAATTTCTGTGCGGCTATATTGTTTGAAGCAACTTCTAAAAATATTTTTTTAACACCTTGATTTTTGAGTGTTTTTTCAATAATTCCAATCATAGCGGATGCAATACCATTGCGCCGCATTTCGGGGTTCACACCAATGGTTATTATCTCTGCTTCGTCCACCACAATTCGATATACAATAAACCCATTTTCAGACATAATAATTTCGCATCCAGAATTTTTCAAATCGCGAAAATCATCTGCCGACCATGGCTTGTTTGGAAAACATTTTTTATGAAGATTTGCGAGTTCAATAAACATTGTTTAACGATGTTGATTATTGTATAATTGTTCCATGTAAAGAAAAATTTTTTCTGCCAATTTTGTGTTTGCTTGGTTAAGAATAACTCTGTTGTTGCTACGCATCCATAAAGACACAAAATGAAAAACATTTTTTTCAACCACAACGTCTACTGTACTGCTTTTTATTTTAAATGGGTACTCTGTATAAAAAGTATGTTCTTCTAGATTGAATTGAATGTTTTTGCTGTATGTATCAAGTATTATATACAAAGCATTTTCGGAAAAGCCTGTGTTCAAAATTTTTTTGGCCTTTATCAGTTTTTTTGTTTGTTTTGTGTTTAATATCATAATTTGATACCTTTTGTGGGGTTTTGTTGTTATTTTTCAGCATAACTTGGTCGTAAATACATCGGTATCGCAGGTTGCAAATCACCGTTTTTAATTTTGTTTTCAACGATGTTTTTTGCGAACATTAAATTGTATGGTTTGTGTCCAACTGTCATTGGACATTTCATTTGTTCTGTTTCTACTTCGTCGATAGTCATCGTTCCTGGTTCGTGTATTTTTGAAGCAACAAAGAAATCGCCACGACCAGAATCAATTGCCACAAAAGCATCAGGGTTTTCATAAAGGTATAATTCAAACAGGTTAACAGGTATTACTGGGATATTCAATCCGATACCCAAACCTTTGGCGTATGCGATACCCATACGAATACCGGTAAAAGATCCCGGTCCCACAATAACGCCAATGGCTGTTAAATCTTTCATGTCTGTGTTATTCTGTTTCATGAAATCGTTAACAGCGTTCGGCAAACCGATGGCTTGCTTTTTTGCATCCATATGCATAAGCTTGTCGCCCAACACTAAATCTATACCGTTTTCCGAAGTGTTAATGATTAAAATCATTTATACAACCCTTTTTATAATCTTGCGCTGAAGCCAATTTTATTTGTCATATTGGCGTTCTGGTGAACGGATAATAGTTCGTCTATTTTATCAATTGTAAAATCTGTTTTTACATCCATTCCGTCATTTTGTAATAAACTGCGGCGCAAAAGCGAAGCAATTTCGCGTTGTAATTCGCGAACGCCTTGTTCGCTGGTAAAATTACGAATGATATACCTTATGCCGTCATCGGTAATATTGATATTATTCATATCCCAGCCAGTATCTTCTGCAGCGCGTTTAATCAAATGTTCGCGGGCGATTTTAACTTTTTCTTCTTCGCTATATCCGGGAATTTCAATGATTTCCATACGGTCTTTTAATGCCGAAGACATATTCAAAGAATTCGAAGTTGCAATAAACAAAACATTAGACAAATCAAAATCTACTTCCAGATAATGATCGCGGAAAGTTTTATTTTGTTCTGGATCCAATATCTCTAACAAAGCAGATTCAGGGTCTCCGCGCCAATCGCGTCCCATTTTATCAATTTCATCCAACACAATCACAGGGTTATTAGTTTTGCATCTTTTAAGCGCATCCATAATACGACCACATTGTGCGCCAATATAGGTTTTTCTGTGTCCGCGAAAATGAGATTCATCAGATATGCCCCCCAAAGATATTCTGCAATATTTACGTGACAATGCGTTTGCGATAGATTTACAGAGTGAAGTTTTACCGACCCCCGGTGCACCAACAAAACAGAGTATGCTGCCACGGTTTTTACCTGTTTTTTTCATTACGGCAATGTGTTCCAGAATACGCTCTTTCACAGCGCTCATCCCGGAATGTTCAGTATCCAAAATATCGCGAGCGTTTTTCAAATCAATTGGTGCTTGGGAAGATTGATTCCAAGGCATAGACAGCAATTCTTCGATATAAGTTTTTAATAAACCGCCTTCTTGGGACATGGGTGACATGGTGCGCATACGTTTAAATTCTGCCATGGCTTTTTCTTTCGCGTCATCTGGCATAGCGGACTTTTCTATTTTTTTGCGTATACTCAAAGTATCACTTTCTTCATCGTCTTCGCCCATTTCTTTTTGTATAGCGCGCATTTTTTCTTGTAATATAGCCTGTCTTTGACCGTTTTCCATCTGCATTTGAACGCGACGATTGATGTTAGTTTCGATTTTTTCTGTTTCGATTGCCAACATAATCTGTTCCAGCAAAGCAATCAATTTTTCGCGCCAAGTCTTCATTTTTAAGATATCAACCGCGATATCTGTATCAATATTAGCCATCTGAATCACAGCATCGACAAACGCAGCAATAGGATAATTTTGTATCACAGCATGAAGCTTTTCAATTTTGAATTTACGGTTAGAAGATAAAACACGCATGCTTTCGGTCACTTTGTCGCGCAAAGCCAAAGTTTGTTCAAATTCCGAATCGTCCAGGATTTCGATTGGGGTTATGTTCCCAGAAAAAACGCCATTATCAATAGAGATATCAGACATATTTACAACATTTGTAGTTTGAATTATGGCGTGGATTGCGCCGTCAGGCATGTGTAAAACCTGGGCAATATCACCGATTGTTCCGACAGAAAACAATTGTTCTGCGCTTGACGGGTAAGACCAGCTGTGTTGTGCGCACAAAACTAATCTTTTTTTATCCTTGGTTGCGGCTTCTATGCACGCAATTGACAAAGGACTGTCAACATATACCGGCACTGTTAATCCCGGATGAACGACTAAATCTCGAACAGGTAAAATAAATTCTTTCATAGCACTTCTAAATATAAAGTATTTTAATTGTTTTTCAAGATATAAAAAAATTCCCCGCAATTGCGGGGAATTGAAGAGTTTTTTATCTATTAACGACGACGAAAACCACCGTTGTTAAAATTTTGTGTGCTGTTGCTTGCTCTTTTAGACAAATAACGTGCAGCAATCAAAACTAACCATTCAACAGACAATAATGCCAAACCGATGATTTGTTCTTGACAGTTTTCAACAAACGCCAACACATAAACAAATTGAGCAATATAAGAGATATACAATACACCAAAAATACCTGTGAAGAATATTTTTTTAATTTTTCCAAACATTTTTTTTCCTTTTTATTTATATATTCGATGTCGGGTTTCTGGTGCCAGGTACCCGACGACCCCGCAAAAGCTATAACGAAATACCTTAACAATTGCCAAAGTATTTCAACGCCACATTAGGCAGCCATTGCAAGGCGAACATTGTCGTTCGCAGCGATTCTATCGCCATTCAGTTTTTAGTTGTTTTTAACGGAACTACCCGGATTCAATCGATTTGCCTTTACTTCGCCTGTCGAAACTATGTCAGCCCCGTGAAATATTGGTGGAGCTGTGGGGTACCGCCCCCCAGTCCAAAACGATTATTCCGCAACGAATTCAGAATCATC
>CAMYYT010000003.1 GCA_947303585.1 uncultured Pseudomonadota bacterium
GTTTAGCACGTTCTTTTTTACCGTTAACAGCCGCATCATACCAATGTGAAATATCAACAGTTTCTGTTAAACGTGTTGCATCATATTCAGATAAACCAAATTCATTGATATAACGCGCGCGTGTTGCTGTTGGCAATTCTGGCATATTTTTGCGAATGCGTTCAATTTCTTCATCAGTAATTTCCAATTCTAATAAATCAGGATCTGGGAAATAACGATAATCTAATGCGTCTTCTTTGCTACGTTGAACAGATGTTGTGCCATCGCTTTGGTTGAAACGCATTGTATCTTGGGATACTGTGCCACCATTTTCAAGTATTTCTACTTGGCGTTTTGCTTCGTATTCAATAGCGGTTTTTATAAATTTGAAAGATACCATATTTTTTGTTTCTGTGCGTGTACCAAAAGTTTTTGAACCAACAGGGCGTACCGATACATTAACATCTGCACGCATAGAGCCTTCTTCCATGTTTGCCTTGGATACACCGAGTGCGCGTGCGATTTCACGAATTTGACGCAAATATCTTTCTGCTTCGTCTGGTGAAGATATATAAGAATTATTTTCAGGATTTTTAGTGTCCAAGAAAGTTACGATTTCCAACAACATAACACCCGTTCTGTTAAAATCGACGAAAGATTTTGTTGGATGCATATCGTGTTTGTTTTTCGCAGCATCTTGTTCCATGTGGGCGCGTTCAATTAAAATCTTTTTTGGATTTCCGTCGTCCCCCATAATTTCAACCCAGCCACGACCAACCACAGGTGGTTCTTCGGCAGGTTGTGATATTTGATATCCTTGGGGCAGGTCAGGGTAAAAATATTGTTTACGGGCAAAACGGCTGTGTTTGGAGATTTCAGCATTGATTCCCAAACCGAATTTAATAGCCTGTTCAACACAGTATTTATTCAATACTGGCAACATTCCTGGCATAGCGACATCAACCATACATGCCTGGGTGTTTGGTGCGACAGTTGGGTTATAATCAGCAGATGCACCACTGAAAATTTTGCTGTTAGACAGCACTTCTATATGAGTTTCCAAACCGATAACTACTTCCCAATCTTGTGTTTTGCCTTTTATCGTAAACATTTTTCTTTTTCCTTGCTTTTTGTTTTTTTATACTTTATTATGTGTCCCACGGATGGCTAGATAGCTCAGTTGGTAGAGCAAGGGACTGAAAATCCCTGTGTCAGTAGTTCGATTCTACTTCTAGCCACCATTTTTTTATTGCCTGGTTTTTTCAACATTTCTTATTCACCCATAATTACAGTTGGACGATTGTCAATGTTTGCAGCTGTTTCAATGTGCTTTGCTAGTTGTAAAACACGCATATCGTCAAAACGACGACCAACTACTTGCATACCCAATGGTAAACCATTTTGTGCCAATCCACATGGAACAGATACCGCAGGAACGCCAGCCAAGTTCATCGCGACTGTAAATAAATCCAATGCGTAATATTCAAGTGGACTTAAATCAGAATCCAAAGGTAATGCCGTTGATGCACCAGATGGACATACGATTAAATCACATTGTTCAAATGCCTTGTTAAATGCATCTGCAATCATGCGACGAACGCGTGCAGCCTGCATAAAATATACTTCGTAAGATTCGCTGCTTAATACGGCTGTGCCGATTAACATACGGCGTTGAACTTCTTCGCCGAAACCAGCAGCGCGTGTCTTTTTGTATGTATCGTATAAATCGCTTCCTTCAACGCGCAGACCGTATCTCATTCCGTCATAACGTGCCAGATTCGAAGATGCTTCTGCTGGGGCGATAATATAATATGCCGCCAAAGCATCCAAAACATTTGGTATAGAAACTTCGACAATATCGGCACCCATAGATTTTAAATCAGCGATTCGTTTTTCAAACAGATTTTTCATGTCTGATGAAATTTGAACATTATTGAATTCTTTGATTATGCCAATACGCAATTTTTTACCATCGCCCAATACAGGTTGTAAATTGCCATCGCTTTCAAATTTAGCGTTTGGCGCGCTGGTTGAATCTTTGTCGTCGTGTCCAGCCATTACAGACAGCAACAATGCGGCATCTTCAACTGTTCTGGTAATTGGACCAGGGGTATCCAGACTTGATGCAAATGCAACACAACCCCAACGAGAACATAAACCGTATGTAGGTTTTAAACCAACCAAACCTGTGATTGCACATGGAAAACGAATAGAACCACCTGTGTCAGTTCCTGTGGCTGCGATTGCCAATCCAGATGCAACGGCACTGGTTGAACCACCAGAAGAACCACCGGCTGTTAATCTTTTTTCGATTTGCCATGGACTGACTGGGGCACCAAAATAGGAAGTTTTTGAAAATGTTCCCATCGCGAATTCGTCCAAATTTGATTTGCCCAATAATACTGTTCCTGCATCAATGAATTTTTGAGAAATAGTTGATTCATATTGTGGAACAAAATTTTCAAGCATATGTGATGCCGCAGTTGTGCGAATGCCACGTGTTGCAAACAAATCTTTCATTGCAATAGGCATACCATCTAATGCCAATGTTTTTCCGTTTGCATATCTTTCGTCTGATTTAGCAGCATCTTCCAAAGCACGTTCTGGTGTATTTGTGATATAGCAATTTAATTGTTTGCCATATTTTTCAATACGTGCCAAATATGCGCGTGCTAATTCAGTCGCGCTGATTTCGCGTTTTTTTAATTTTTCTAGTGCTTGTTTTATAGTCAGGTTTATCATTTTTGTTCCTATTTTTTGTTTGTGTATGCGTCTTTGAATAATTTTTCACCGATAAGTTTGCGGGCAAAATTATCTTGGCATTTGCCTTTTGTTATATTTTGCAAGCAATCTAGTTGTTGGCATTTTGAACAAGTTCTTAAATCAATATTTATGCATAAATGCCCCGCACATTCTTGCGAAATGTTTTTTGGTATTGGTAGAACAGTATCGCCGAGAAGAATTTTGGCACTTTGTGTTTCCATAAAACTTATATCCAGACGATTAATACAAGAATCTTCGGGGGTACTGCCATAAGAATTTATTTCTTGTTGTATCTGTTTAAGATAATTTTTGATTTCTTCTTTGGTTTTTGCATCACAATAGAAAATTTTGCCTTCTAAATAATGACAAGTACGGTTTCTGATTGTGATTTCATATTTGCGTTTAAAAATAGGCATTTTAATCACCGTCCATAACCTTTGGCACAGCAAAATAACCACGAGATACGCCAGCAGTGTCTGGGTCATTAGCCAATATTTCGTTTCGCATATTTGGTTCTGTCACTACATCTTCGCGAAGTGGCAATTTATGTTCCGCTGGTGACAGCATAGGCTTTACGCCAGTTGTGTCGATTTTTTGTAATTTATCCAGCCATTCCACAACGGAATCTATATTCATTTTTTCCAGTTTTTCATCAGATATATCAATTTTGATTAAATCTGCAAATTTGTGTAATTGTTGCTTGCTAAATGCCATTTTCTTGTCCTATTGTTTCAAAGCATGAAAATTATACAATGATTTTGCTTAAATTCAAGGTTTTTTCTGTGCAAAACAAACATTTATCTTGGTTGTCTGCGCTGGTTGTTAATATAGTTTTGTAAAAATTTATCGTCTATCATGTTTTTGAATGTTGGACTGTTTGTATACCTGGGGTCTGCGACAATAAGACCGATAATACCAACTTGTTCGCCCACAGAATATGAAAATTTTCCATTATACTTGTTTAGCGCGCCGATTTCCCATGGATATTTGTCTGTGCGATACATTTCTATTTGGTATTCTACATATTCTGATGTGCGAGCCAAATCTACTGGTATCATACATGTATTACATGCAGTGATTGATATTTGACCTGTGATTTTATATTTCATGTCTGTGCCTTTTTTTAAACTTGTAAAATATTATTTGTCGTATATACTTTCAATGTAAAAGGACTGTACAATGATTTTATGTGATTGCAAGGATTTTCCGCGAATTGGACGCATATTAGGAATCGATTGGGGATTGCGTCGATGTGGCGTGGCAATCGCTGATGAAAACCGTGATTTTGTGTTTGTTCGTCCACAATTAAATGTTAAAAATCAAGATGAATTGGTTCAAAAGATTTTGGATATCGCAAGTGTTGATAAAATAGTAGGCTTGGTTGTTGGGCTGCCTTTGCATGCAGATGGAAGTGATTCTGAAACAACTAAAATGGTTCGCGATTTTGCGGACGCTTTATCTTCCAAAACAAATTTACCAATAATCTTTGTCGAAGAAAATTTAACCAGTAGCGCAGCTCAAGAAGAAATAGGGCGCAAAAGTATATCAAAGATCAAACAGGAATTAGATTCCATTTCTGCCAAGATAATTCTTGAAAATGCAATTGCTTTGTTAAAAAGAATTTAATCTGGTTGTGTTTCGTCTGGAATTTTTCCGTCTGTTGACAACAACGTAGCAATCCAACGCGTAGATTCAAATTGTGCAGTTGTGATGTATACACCAGCCAAGATTGGAACGCTAAAGAACATTCCAGCAGGCCCCCAGATCATGCCCCAAAATACCAAATTTATCAATATCGCTAATGTGGAAATATTCAATGTTTTTCCAGTTAGTTTTGGGTCGATTATATTGCCGAATATTACTTCGATAATAATTAATGAAATGGCAGTGAACAAGGCTAGATGCCAAGAATCGCCGCTTATCAACGCGTATGCAATCGGCAAAGCGCAAGCAAGTATAGAACCAATTGTTGGAATGTAATTAAGGATAAATATAATAAATGCCCATACAGTTGCGTATTCAAGACCTATGATTTTTAATGATATGTATGCACATAATCCTGTGGCGGCAGATATAAATGTTTTTGTAAATAAATATTTTTTCATATTTTCATCAATGCTGTTCAAAATATAACGTAATTTTTTAGATTTAAGCTTTGACAAAGGCATGGCATCTATTTTTTTGTTAAACGAACTTTGTTCCACAAACATAAATATCAAATATATTAATACCATACCTGTGGATGTTGCAATTCCTGCCAAAGAAGTTCCAACATAACCAGCTATTTGTGGTAGGTTTGGAATTAAATTCATATCTATTTCTACACCAAATTTATCAGAAATGAAATTGCTAAATATAAATAACTTTTCTTGTAAAATAGGTGTTGCATTGTAAAGTTCTATTAACATAGGTTTTATTTGTGTGGCAAATAAATATATAATTCCGCCAACCGTACCTATGGACAACAAATTCGAAAAGAATGTGAACAATTTGGATGGCATTCTGCAAGAATCAGAATTCGTTCTGTAACATGGCATTATTTTTCTGTAATATGCAGCAATGGCGTTCAATAGATACCATAAAAATGTTGCGAACAACAATGGGATGAATATAGAACGTCCTATCCATAAAATGAATATTAATGCGATAAAGAACACCAAATTGTTCATATTTGATTCCTTTGGTTATATTAATATGGATGCGAACCTAATTCAAACAGGCTGTATACAATCGTAAGTATTATGGCGATGTTAATACCAACAGCTGTCAAGGCATAGCCACGATTTATGTTTTTCACAAAGTCTGATTTATGTTTTACGTACCATAATGTATAAATTATCAAAAGCACCAAAGACAGTATTGCTGTTGCTGGTCCTGTAATTAAACTTTTGAAGAATAGCAAAGTTAAAAATACAAGCAATGTATTGTTGAAATTAGATATTGCCCAATTTGTGAAATTTTCATACCATTTGCATTTTATTTGCAGGTTAGATTTATTCGTTTTATCTTTGATTAAATATCCAGGTGTCCATAACATAAAAAGCGCAAAAGGCATAGATAATATAATTTTCCATGGCGAAACCCCCATGCTTTTGCAACGTTTATATTTTGCATAAAGACCAGATATAGCAACCCCCAATAAATACATAGATACAAACAAGAATAATAATGCGATTATGGCTAAATAGGCGCCAGAATGTGTTATGTACATCATTGCCAATTTTGCTTGTGCTGATGGACCTGTTGGAATAATGCTTAATGCGACAACTGTTGATAATATTGCGATAGTTGTTGCGCCGTTGGTTATCGCAATAAAATCTTTTTGATACATTTCGTTATGGGGCAATTTTTTTATCAAATACCAAATTGAAAAAACAAAAGTAGCGACACCCAATAAATACATTGGCGTTAATGTTTCTAGATTAAAAATTGTTTGAAAAGCCGTATATAATAAACTTACTATGAATCCAAGACCTAGAAAAAATACTGCAAACATAAGTGGTTTAGTCCAAAGCCATGTTTTTAATTGAGATGTTGTTTCGCTTGTTTTGTTTTTCATGAATTAGTCCTTTTTTATCGTTTTACATGCTATTATTGTATCATAATTTTGCCGTCAGATAAAGTAGTTGTTTGAGTTATGTTAATGGCTGATGAAAAAGCGTCTTGATGTGATATAAACAAAAACGTGGTGTTTGGCATTTTGTTTATGGTATCTATGATTTGTTTTTGAACATTTTTATCTGCCCCGGAATCTGGTTCGTCAAGTATAGCAAATTTCGGTTGTGTCAAAAGAAGCCTTAATAACATTATGCGCTTGCGTTCTCCGCCAGAAAAACCGACATTTACATAACGGTTTAGCCAGTCTTTTGGTATTTCTAGTTGTTCGCGCACAGATTCTAATTTTTCCAAAAATTCGCCCATTGATAAATCTTTGCCTGTATTAAAGTGATTGTGTGCAACCATAGAATGTTTTAGGAAACTTAGCATTGTTAATCCTGGAATTTCCGGGACATTTTGTGTGCTTATAAAAATTCCGCGAAGTGCACGCGAAGTCGCATTTTCTTTTGTTATATCGATGCCATCAAATATTATTTTTCCAGAATCTATGGTATAAGAATCATCGCCTGCAATAGTATTCACTAGTGTAGATTTTCCAGAACCATTGCGTCCGGCAAGGCGATGACGCGCGCCATCTTTGATAACCAGATTTATGTCTGTTAGCAATGTTTTGTTGTCCATAGATACACAAAGATTTTTTATTTCTAACATTTTTTATTCTTTTTTTAAAGCCATTTGTATTAATTGTTTAGATTCTACCAAAAACTCCATTGGTAATCTAGAGATTATCGGTGATGCTTGTGAACCAACTATCAAGGCTGTCGCTTCGTCTTCGTCCATACCGCTTTGCATTAAAAAGAGCAGGGCGGCTTTATCAATAGCCCCTGTAGTTGCTTCGTGAGATTGTTGGTTTAATCCATTTAAATGGATGATTGTTGGAATTGTGTTTGCTGTTGCTTTGTCGCCAATGATTCTGTTGTCACATTTGCAAGCATTTATACTTTGTTCCCCAGAGAAAGAGACAAGACTTCTGAAAGTCTGGCGCGAATAATCTGTGGCAACACCATAAGATACGATATTAGATTTTGTTTGATTTCCAATATGTATCATTTTTGTTCCTGTATCAGCTTGTTGTGTGCCGCGTGTGATAGCCAGTGAATAAAAATCACTATGTGAATTATTGCCGTATAAAATAGTAGAAGGATATTTCCAAGTCATACTGGAACCGATTTCTATCTGGGTCCAATCAAGTCCAGCATTTGTATAACATTTTCCCCGTTTGGTGACAAAATTTAATATGCCATTAGGGGTTGCGTGAAAATCGTTGTATACGGCGGAATCTCCTGCATACCAGTTTTGAACAGTAGAATATTTTACATAAGCGTTGTCTTTGACTATGATTTCTACGACGCCACTATGTAATTGATGGTTTGGGCGGCGTGGGGCGCTGCACCCTTCCATGTATGAAAGTGTGGAACCTTCGTCTGCGATGATAAGAGTGCGTTCGAATTGTCCTATTTTTGCAGTTTCTATTCTGAAATAACTTGCTAAATCAATAGGGCATTTTACATTTTTTGGAATATAAACAAACGTTCCGTCTGAAAAAACTGCGGCATTAAGGGCAGCGAAAAAATTGTCATTACTGGGAACGACGGTCCCCAGGTATTCTTTGACTAAATCAGGGTATTGTTGAACTGCTTCTGAAAAAGGTAAAAATATTATTCCCTGTTTTTTTAATTCTTCGGTATATGAAGTGTGAACAGATTTACTGTCGATTACAGTATCTGTCGCCATGCCCAATAGTGCGCGTTGTTCAGATTCTGGCAGCCCCATTTTTTCATAAGTTTCTTTTAGCTTTGAATTATCTACTTTTTTTGTTTCGTTATAATAATTCAAAGAATCATAGTCTATGGGGGTATAATCTATTAATGCCCAATGTGGTTCTTTCATTTTTTTCCATGCGTTAAATGCCTCTAAGCGCCAGTTTAATAACCAGTCTGGCTCTTTGCGCAAGGAAGAAATTTTTCGAACAAGTTTTTCGTTTAATATTTTCATTTATCTGTTGATGCCAATGCTTGTGCTTGGGCAAAAAATGTCAAAGATTGTCCCAACAAGCCATCTGTAAATGTTGTAGATAATATGCCGTCTGTGTCTGTTGAAGACATATGTTGCAAAAACATATTTGCGCGATTAAGGTAATGTCCCACATTTCGTGTGATATTTGCATCTAGTTTTATGGCGCGACGCAGTTTTTCCAGAACAAATGGGTTTTTAGCGTATTCATCCATAATTCCACCGAGAGCACGCCAAAGCGGATGTTCCGAAGTTGTGCGTGGCATAATATCTATGGATGCCATAATTGGAATTAGGTCTTGCAGTAAATCTTGATAGATTATTTCGGCTTTGTCCGTGGTTTCGTTTACTGACATTTTGTTTTTAAGGATGTTTTGAATCTTGACAATCAAATTATACTGATAAGTCAAAGTCTTGTTCATATCGTTTACATTTTTGTTTGTGTGAATAACCAAAAACAAAGATATAACGCTGCATAATGTGCATACAGTTATGATTATCAACATAATTATATTTTCCATTTTTTTTTGCCCCGATTTTAGATTTTTACTGTCTTAGTATAACACGTTTTATCGATTCGTGCGATTTTTTATATTACATATTTTTTTCTAAAATTTGTATTTTTAAGTCTTGCACAGATTTGGCTAAGTTGATATAATCATGAATAATAATTGAAAGAAAGGAAAAAAATATGTTTCATAAAATTTGTGTTTTTATGGCGGCGGCTGGTGTTACGGGCTTTGCTATGGCTGAAGTTTTACCCCAGGTTGTCACATCCGAAGTTTTTGGTGATGTCGAAGAAGAAGTTGTTGAAGATGTTGTTCGTTATGAACGACCTGTGATTCAACAAGATGTTCCTGCATGGCCTTTGGTTGGGTCCGAAGCGGATGTTGAAATAGCTTGTGGAGAACCAGGATGTGCCCAAGAAGATAAGATTGTGACCAAAGTTGGCCCCAGTTTGGTTATCGAAAACAATATCAACACGATTGGAACGGGTTGGTCCGGTGGTCCGAATATAAATAATGGCTTTATGATTCCTGCGGGGTTCGATTATGAATGTGCGAACAATGCGGAAATGCCGTTGATGCGTCGTGAAATGATGGAAGATGATGGCGGGTCTGTTTTGGCAATGTCGCGCAGCGCGCGCAAAAATTGTAATCAACAGTCTGATTCTTATGCGGTGTTTGCGCAACGCGCTGGTTTTGCACCTGAAAAAACATGTGATAAGGCTGCGTCTGATGGAACGATGGTTGCGGTTAATGAATATGCGGACGAAGAAAGTTCAGGTTTGACGCAAGACCAGGTTCGTTCTTGGGTTGTGACAAGTGGTCAGACTTTGCGCGAAGTTTTGCAATCTTGGTGTGACAAAGAAGGTTGGGATTTGGTTTGGACGACTGCGCGTGAATATCCAATAGAAGCAAGCGCTGTGTTCAAAGGACGTTTTGTGGATGTTGCGTCTGCGTTGGTTCGTAATTTTGAACGTGCAACACCGATTCCTTATGCGAAATTTTACAAAGGAAATCGTGTGATTGTTGTTTCTACAAATGAAGAATAAGAAGCCTTTAATAAAACAATTGACGGGGGGCAAAAATGAAAATGCGTTTTTATATATCTTTAATTGGTTGTTTGACAGGAATTCTGTTGGCGGGCTGTACATTACATGAATCTGCCAAAGTGTCCGCCGAAGTTGACCAAAACTTCGTCAATGCGTATGAGGCTTTTGAAATGGCGAAAAATCCACGCGCCAAGGTGGCAAGTGGTGATACGGTCACTATGTCCGAAGGTGTGTGGTTGGGAAACAAATCTACATTACAGGAACACAAAAATTCTTTGCCGGCCAAGTTTGAAACAGATACGGGTGTTACAATTTTGTTAAATGAACCTGTGACATTGCAAGTTTTGGCTAATGATATAAATTCTATTACAGGAATTCCTGTAAAGATAGATAGCCAAGTGGATACTGAAAAATTAAGAAAAACTGTGGATGTGGCTTATACTGGCAAATTATCTGGTTTGCTTTCGCAAATTGCGACAGATTTAGATTTGCTTTGGTATTATGACAAAGATGCAATTGTGTTTTATGAAACAGAAACCAGAACATATACTTTGTATGCGTTGGGGACAGATGTTTCATATCAATCTTCTGTCCAAACAGATAGCGGAAATCAAGTGTCTTTGGAATCTACCTTGAAAGAATGGGATGAAGTAGAATCTACTATTAATTCTATTATAAATAATTCTAAGAATGCACAATTCACCGTATCGCGCAGTTTGGGAACAATAACCGTGACTGCGGCGCCATCTGTGTTGAATCGCGTTGGTGAATATATCGCAAAACAAAATAAGCGCCTGTCTCAATTGGTGACGATTGATGTTAAGGTATTGCAAGTGTCTTTGGCAAATAATTCTGCGTTTGGTTTGAATTTGGCTGCGGCGATTAATTCTGCTTCTGGGTTGAATATCGTTGCAAATCCAAAGAATAATTTATCTTTGACAGAATCAAGTTCTATGAATGTCGCGGTGTTGTCTAACGCGGTTTCTGCTTTGACTGGGGCAACGCACATAGATGCAAGTGGTGCTGTGGTTGATGGAGCGTATACAAATGATCAAATTAATAATGGTTCAATGGCAAGAATTGCTGGAACAAATGCTTTGATAGAAGCTTTGGCAAAGCAGGGCAAAGTGTCACTTGTTACAAATGTTGGGGTTACAACGCGTAATAATCGTGTTGCGCCTGTAACAAACACCAAGACAACAGGTTATATTAAACGTTTTGAATCAAGAACATTTACAACTGTGGAATCAAGTACTGTGGACCAGGCTGATTTGGAAACAGGTTTTTCAATGCAGTTATTACCAAATGTTTTGGAAAACGGAAAGATATTATTGTTGTTCAAAATGTCTGTGCGCGAATTGTTAAAGATGTCTTCTCAGACAATTGGTGCGGTCACATTGCAATTACCAGAAGTAGAAGAACGTTCATTTATGCAAGAAGTTATAATGGAATCTGGGCAAATGTTGGTTGTGTCTGGGTTTGAAAAGCAAAAGAACGACGATACAAGATATGGTTTGGGCGATGCTGACTTTATGGCTTTGTCTGGTTCTCGTGAAACATCTGCATCTCGTGAAGTTTTGGTTGTTATCTTGACGCCACAGGTTTTGGTAAGTCCGATGGATGCAGAACGTAGTATACAACAACATTGGGGCGCCCCCCTTAACTAAATAAATTATAATAATAAATCTGCTGGTTGTCGGCGCGTTTATGTAGGTCAACTACACTGCACTTGCCGACAACTTCGCATTTTCATCATTCTAATTTATTTATAGTAAGAATATTCAACGGCGCATTTGCGCCGTTTTGTCTTTTGTAAAATTTTTTATTTTTTTCCCCTTAAAATATGATATAATGCATATCAAGAAAGGAATAAAAATGTGTGTAACCAAATTGACAAAATTTGACAAAACGGCGCAAAGCCGCGGTTTTCTACACACACACACACACACACAGATAGTTCATTGCTAAGCTTAAAGCAAATCGGGACGATTTGTTTTGCAACGAATTTTTAACAGACCGAACGCATTGCGCGTTTGGTCTGTTTTTTGTTAAACACGAAAAAGGAGAACATAACGAAATTTTTGGTGATGATTTTAATGTTGGTGCCGATGATGTGTTTTGCAGAAGAGCCAAGTATGCAGATGCAAATGTTAGACAATGAAATCGAAAGATTGACTAAGCAGCGGGATGAAAAATTTGCGGCGTTGCAAAAGTGTGAAGAAACAACCAAAGGCTTTAAGATAGCGGGCATTGCTACATTGGCTGCGACAGGTGTGGGAGTATACGGGAACATAAAACTATCACAAAAATTACAAGGCAAGGGCAGTAAAAAATCTGGTGGTGGCAGTGGTCTGAACACAAAGGTATTAAGTGCAAGTGAAAGCCAAAAACAGATGTGCGATGAAGAATGTGAAGGTTCTTATACAGATGAACACTGTATAGCACTTGATAAATGTTGGGCGGCTGCCCGTTCAGATTGTAGTTGTAAATGATACTAACACAAAAAACAAAGGAGAAAAAAATGAAAGTATCAAAAATAATGTTGGCATCATTATTAGGTGCTATCGCGATTAACAGCGTGATGGCTGATGAATATGATGGACCAAGAAACAGATGCAAGGCAAAATCAGACAAACATTGGGTTGAAAAAACAAAAGAATGCATACCGGCAAATCCTTGTGATACCAATGTTGCAATAAATAACCCAGATGTATATAGTAAATATTGTACTGATTTTATAATGTCGGGGAGATTATCGAAGAATCAAGAGAAAATGGTTTATGATAAATATGTTGAACAGGTTTTAAAAACGAGAATAGTAGAACAGACATATAGTACAGCAACAGATCTTTCGCA
This sequence comes from uncultured Pseudomonadota bacterium, assembly GCA_947303585.1. Lineage (GTDB taxonomy): Bacteria > Pseudomonadota > Alphaproteobacteria > Rs-D84 > Rs-D84 > Enterousia. The sequence goes on from CAMYYT010000003.1 coordinate 12,785, forward strand.
TATATTTTATGGTTTTACATTACTAGATGGCGGCTATATTGTTTTTCAGCAAGAATTGGGGTTCAGTGAATCTGATAAGACACCAATACCTGCATTTGAAATCTGTCATGCTTATGGAAAAGGCACCTGTGGTGATGACTGTTGTTTAGGAGATTTTACCGATTCTCAATGTATAGAAATAGCAACTTTTGCTTCGACATTAACAGGTAAAACTTGTAACGGGACAATCGGTACATATTCTTGTAATATAAAGTGTGATGAATAGTATTGTCGTTGGTAATTTATTTATGAACATCGCCCATCCAGTTTTGCGGAACAGGAATGGGTGGTGTTTTTTTATTTTATATTCACTGCTGTTGGGGCGTGATTTGCCATAATCGCTTGTTTGATATTGTCTGTGATTCTGCTTTGCAAAATGGCAATATTTTGTTTGTGGTCGTCCCATTCGTCCATAGATTTAATTTCTGGTTGTATTAACAAGATACGCATATCTGTTAATTCGTTTTTTATTTTCTCGCAATCTTTTTCTATTGCTTGTTTTGATACTTCTGGCAGGTTTTCATTGTTTATATTTTTTTGTAATTGGTTGATTTTATCTTTTGTATTTTTGATATAATCCCAAAATATAGTTTTGTTTCTGCTTAATAACATATTTTACCCTTTTGATTTGTTCTTTTAATGCTTTTATACCATAAAAAAACGAGAAATCTATTTTTATTTTGTGAAAAAAATTTTTTTGTCTATGGGTTTGATTAGTTGCAAAATTTAATTTGTTGGAATATAATCACAATGTGTGACAAAGGAGTTAAAGATGTTAACACTTATATTTGTTGTATTGAAATTGGCGAAAGTATTACATTGTTCTTGGTGGTGGGTGCTTTTGACATTGGCATTGGATGGTGGACTTTTTGGTCGTATATTCTAGTAATAAAAAACTCGCCTTTGGGGCGAGTTTTTTTCCATAAATTAAAATTTTATATTCTGGCTTTCTTTCTGCATGTTTCGCGAATTTCGTCAGCATGTTCATTTAATTCTTTTTGAACTATGGCTGATCCCAGTGGACCAAAAAACGCCATGCCTGGATTAATTTCGCGCAACTTCGCTTCCATTTCCATTTGTTTTCTAACAACACAAACGCAATACTTTTTGACTTTTTTTTGGGAAAGACTTTGATCTGAAGCAGATATACAATATTTAGCCTGTTGTTGTTGTTTTTCTGGTAAATCACTTAATTCGTCAGAACAAGATGCAAGTCCAGCACAAACGGATAACATCAAAATAATTTTAGTAATTTTCATTTTTATTTCCTTTGGATTTGTGACAGAAAACAGGGTAATATGTTTGGTTTTTGCTGTCAATGAAAAACAGGAAAAATTTGATTTTGTAAATATGGGTTGATATAATTTGATCGTGATGTTGATTAAACGTAACAAGGGGTTTTAGATATGTGTGGGATTTTCGGTTATTGTGGGAACAAAAAAGCATCTGAAATTTTAATCGAAGGTTTAAAACGTCTTGAATATCGTGGGTATGATTCTAGTGGTATTTGTGTTGGAAATGGTTCAAAATTTTCTGTGTATAAACGCGTTGGTAAAATAAAGGTGTTGGCAGATTCTTTGCCAGAAGAATCGTTCGGTCATAATGGAATTGCGCATACGCGTTGGGCTACGCATGGTGGTGTGACAGAAGCAAACGCGCATCCGCATACTGATTGTAATGAAAAAATTGCCATAGTTCACAATGGTATTATTGAAAATTATCAACAATTAAAAGATAAATTATCAGCCAAAGGTCATAAGTTTAAATCTGAAACTGATTCCGAAGTAATCGCTCATTTAATCGAAGAAGTTTTTGATGGTGATTTAACCAAAGCTGTGAAGCAAGTCTTACCAATGCTCAAAGGGACTTATGGTTTAATCGCGATGCATGTTGATTGTCCTGATGTTTTGGTAGGGGCAAGAAATGGGTCGCCTTTGATTTTGGGGATTGGAAATAATGAAATGTTCTTGGCGTCCGATGTTAATGCGATGGTGGCTTATACTAAACAAGTTGTATATTTGAACGACAAAGAAATTGTCACTGTGACACCAGATGGATTTACAACAAGTGATGTTCAAGATAACGCAATTCACAAAGATATTACTACGGTGGAAATTGATGGTGAATCTTTCGATAAACAAGGCTATGACCATTTTATGATGAAAGAAATTGCTGAACAGACAGAAGCGATTAAACGCGGTATGGTCGGGCGCTTAAATATTGATGAAGCAACTGGACATTTGGGCGGTTTGAATATGGGAAATGCTCAATTGCTGGATGTGGAACGCATTGTGTTGGTTGCTGCTGGGACTTCGTATTATGCGGGAATGACCGCCAGTTATTTAATCGAAAATTTAGTGCGGATTCCTGCGCATGTGGAATTGGCAAGCGAATTGAGATATAAAAATATTATCGTAGAAAAAAATACTTTGTATTTTGTGATTTCGCAATCTGGGGAAACAGCAGATACATTGTTCGCTTTGCGTGAATTACAGCGCAAGGGTGCGCATGTGTTGGGAATTTGTAACGCAGTTGGTTCTACGATTGCACGTGAAACTGATGGTGGGGTTTATATTCATTCAGGACCAGAAATCGCCGTGGCATCGACCAAGGCATTTACTTCGCAATTAACTGCGTTGTATATATTTACTTTGTTGATGGCGCGCATCCGTCATTTGTCTTTTGAACAGGGCAGGGAATTTATCAATGCTTTTAATGAATTGCCTGCTTTGATTGAAGAGATTTTATCAGCAGATGACAAAATTGAACAAATCGCAGATAAATATTATAAATCTCAAAACTTTATGTTTATGGGGCGCGGAATTAATTATCCTGTGGCAATGGAAGGTGCTTTGAAATTGAAAGAAATTTCTTATATTCATGCCGAAGGTTTTGGTGCAGGTGAATTAAAGCATGGCCCAATTGCGTTGATTAATGAACAAACACCGTCGTTCTTTTTGGTGCCTGACGATGCTTTGCGTGATAAAAATATTTCTAATATGAAAGAAGTCAAAGCAAGGGGTGGAAAAATTATCGCTGTGTGTACCAAGGGCGATGACGAAGTCAAAGAAATTGCAGATGATGTAATCGAAGTGCCTAAAATTATGCCTTGTTTTTATCCGTTCTTGTTGGTGGTGCCGTTGCAATTATTCGCATATCATTGTGCTGTGAAATTGGGACGTGATGTAGATCAACCACGCAATCTGGCAAAATCTGTTACGGTGGAATAGGGGTGTATCCGCTCCCGTTTAGCAAAATAAAAAATACACCCGTTGGGTGCATTTTTTATTTTGGTGGGAGTATGCTTGCACTACTCGAGCAGAAAACAAACAAGAGTTTACCGATTTAATGCAACGGGTAAAAGAGTTTATCACCAAACACCAATGCTAAGCACCTTCATTGTGTTTTTCTTTTTCATTTCTGTATTTTTCTTGCCATTCTGCATATTCTGGGTTTGCCAGATACCCTTCTATAAGTTTAAGTTTGGGAACAGTTTTTAACACCTTTTCTGTTGTTGTGTATTCATAAACCCCATCGATCATTAGACATTTATCTGAATTTATGTTTATCATTTGTTCATCATAAAACGTCACGTTGTCTGGTTTTTCAAGGAAAACTACCATTCCGTGCCAACAAGACATTCCATATTTATATTCACATACGTTAGCCAAAGCTCCCCCTCTATATGATAAGGTTTGTAAGATTTCAAATCTTTCATCACTGAAATACGAACAATCTGGATTACGTATTTTTTCTGGTGGAACCGATAAATTAAAGGTAGAACTACACGCAGATAACAAAGAACCTAAAAATAACATTATCTTTTTCATTTTTTCCTCTTTCTTACCATTCTACAAAAAATTAACGTGAACTCAATAAGTTTTTTTTATAAAACTGCCTCGGTGGATTCCCTCGGGCGTAGCCCTGCGGGTAAACCGTAACGATTGTGGTGCGCTATTTATCACCCACAAAATTTTTCAAATTTTGCGGGGCCCGATGCTTCCACAATCTACTTGTTTTCGAACGGGGCAAATACTTTGAAATCTGGGGTGTTCGAAAATTGATAAAAATTAGTGTTTTTTGAATGCGCTATTTTCGAACCGCCCGAACAATATAAAATCCAAAGAAAAACCGCACTTTTGTAGAAAGCTCTGGAATGCGGGTGAGACCTCGACAAACAATAAACCAACCATAAACAAAAACTCTGTTAAAGGCATCCGTTTTTGAATGGTTGTTAATTGTTCGTCTTCGTAGTCACCATGCGCACCTGTGGTGCTCTGGCGGCTCCACCCGCTCCCGTTTAGCAAAATAAAAAATACACCCGTTGGGTGCATTTTTTATTTTGGTGGGAGCGGGTGGAGTCGAACCACCTCAGTCTAAGACAACAGATTTACAGTCTGCCCCGGCTCTCCGACTCCGGCGCGCGCCCAAAACTGTTACCACAATTTGTGGTGCGAGCAGAGGGAATCGAACCCTCATTTCAAGCTTGGAAGGCTTGCATTCTAGCCTTTGAACTATGCTCGCTATGATTTCGTAAGCCTTGTGATTATATCGTATTTTTTTATAATTGCAAGCATTTATTCAATGAGGCTGTTCGGGCTATTTTCTCGCTTTTTCTTCTTTGGTCATATGGTTTTTCATCGCCATAATTCTTTTGTAAGATTCGCGTATTCTCGATTTTTTTATTTTGCCTTCTTTGACCAATTTTACAATTATTTTATTTACATCACTGCCGCGGTTTTTATCAAAGGTTAAATTGTTGCCGAATACCAAAATATCGTTGCCTGCGTTAATAGCCATTTCTATCGCGGTTTCAGTGCCGTATTTGCTCGCGATTGCGCCCATATCCATATCGTCTGAAACAATCACGCCGTCAAAGCCCATGTTGCGAACCATATCAATTGTCTTTTTTGATAAAGACGCGGGCAGGGTATCAATGTTTTTATTTACGACATGTGCGACCATCACCATTGTATAAGGTGTTGCGTTTGGTAATAAATTTTTATATGGCGTTAATTCATAATCTTGGTATGTGTTTGTTATATCTGTTAACCCCTCGTGAGTGTCCCCAGCAGCAGACCCATGTCCCGGAAAGTGTTTAAATGAATATGCAATGCCGGCGTTTTCAAGTCCGCGTGCAAATGCTGCACCATGCTTGGTAACAATGTCAGGGTCGGCAGAAAAACTGCGCCATTTTGCCCCGATTGCAGGTGATTCTGGGTTTACATCTACATCCAAAAGTGGTGCAAAATCAACATTAAATCCCAAATCTGATAAACGTTTGCCCAAATCATAAGCCGTTTCATAAGTTGTTGTTATATCACCAGACCCCAGTTCTTTGGCAGAAGGAATTGGTGCAAAACCGTGTTCGCTTTTTAATCTTTGAACTTGTCCACCTTCTTGGTCAACAGCGATTAATAGTTTTTTTGGTGCCAAAGATTGTAAATGTGAATTTAATTTTTTTACTTGGTCTGTATTCTTTACATTAGATGAAAATATTTGTTTTTTTGCTTCTGTTATATCCATGCCTTGTGCCAACAGACCAGACACATCAACATCAAATAAAATTACACCACCAATTTTACCTGTTTTGATTTGGTGTTCCAAGGCAGAAAATTCTTCAGGGTTGTTTCCCATACCATCGCCATGAAAACCAGTCATTATCATTTGTCCAGCCATTTTTTCAATGCTGGCTGTAGAAAAGTAATATATTGAAATGCTGCCAACAAAAAGTAACCCAAAGAATATCGCGATTAAATTTTTATTTTTCATTCTTCAACCTCTACGCTGTCAATATATTGGCGAGATATTTTTTCGTATTTTGCAGATTCATATTCTGGGTTGGATACGGTTTCTGTTTCGCTGGATTCATAAATTTGCACAGGTGCATATGTGGGTTCGCTGTCGTCGTCTGCAACATAATTTGCACCGATTGTTTTTGTTCTATACGCAGATTTTCTGCGCAAATCATCTGGTATCGTTATATAATCCCCAGGATTTATGCCACGTGTAGACAATTCTTTTTCTGGGATAGAACGAAGATTTGTTGTGTTTATGCTATATAGCGGATTCAAGAAATTTTTTGGAGCATCAACCAATGTGCCAGCGACACCGGTTCCATTTAATTCCATTATACGTAAAGCACGTTCCGATTCACCAGATGGCTGTAAGCGAAAGATTCCACTGGTTCCAGTATAGCCGCTTGGGTCAAAAAGAAATGCGTTTTGTCCCTTTTGTGAAAACAACATTCCCAAAGCCAGATTTGCAGCGTCATATCCAAATGCTGCCAAATAATCTGGGTCTTTGCCAGCCATCATATTATAAAGGCTGATGAAATTATTTGATATTTCTGGCAAGGTTGCATATTTTGCCCCGCTCATAGTGAAATCAGAGACGATATTAGAACCATGCCAAAGTGTTGTCCCATAAAACGCAGCGTCTTTGTTGCCGACCCCATAATAACGCAAGAATGATGCCAAAGTTTTTGAGTCTTCACCATTGCCAAGAAACAAAATCGAATCGTATGGCAGGTCACCAAGTGTTTCTGTTCTTGATATTTTTTCAAGTTGATGACGTAAACTATATTTTTGCTGTGATGTCAAAGATTCTTTGGCGAGTATATCTGATAAAACTTCGCGGGCGCGGGAATTAGCAGCACTTCGTGCGTTGTACATTGAAGCACGCATAGAAACTTCTTTGATTGAATCAGAATTTCCAGGTGTATAATAGAACAAACCTTTGATTGGTATGTTGTACGCAGACGATACTTTGTCCGCAACGGACGCCATTAATTTTCCCGAATTATCGTCCGGTGCCAAAACAATCATATTTTTTGCACCATCTTGTTGCATTTGACGAACAATCGCTTCGATGCTTTGGGTCGGAACGAGATTTATAGTCATCATATTATCGCCCAAAGAATTCACATCAGATGTAAATGATATAGCAGGTATTTTTGAAGGTTTCATATCGCGCAAAATGGAAGCATCTTCGGCAAAAAGAGGACCAATTATGACATCTGGATTTTCATAAAGGGCCGTATGCATGATTGTTTCGCGCCTTGTTCTGTCGCCAGACAAATCATAAAATGATATTTTTATGTTTGGTTTTACTTTGCGCAAAAAGGCTGTTTCAAGTGATGTTTTGATGTCGTTCCCTGCATTTTTTGCGTCCCCTGTCATAGGTAATAACACAGCAATATTTGCGCTGGGGCCACCACTGTCAGACCCGTATACAGATGTAGAATAAAGATAACTTTCTTGGATATCTGTTGGGTTAGATGTCGCCGGTTGGACATTTCTTGTTACACGGTTTGTGCTGCAACTTGCCAGCAAAACGCCAAAAAAAATTAAAATTTTATTGATATGCATTGAAAAACCTACTTTTTGTATGTATTATTCTACTATAAAAGGATTCAAAATGCAATCAGGACTTTATGTGGTTGGAACACCTATTGGAAATTTGGCGGATATGTCGCCCAGAGCGATAGAAGTTTTGCAAAATGTTGATTTGGTTGCTGCCGAAGATACTCGTGTTTTTGCAAAATTGGCTAAACATTTTAATATCAAGACCAAATCTGTGGCGTGTCATGAACATAATGAACGCGAAGTTGTCGATTCGTTAATCGAAAAAATAAATCAAGGTATGGCCATAGCAACTGTATCTGATGCGGGAATGCCGGGTATTAGTGATCCAGGATTTAGACTTGTTCGTGCTGCTCGCGAAGCCAGAGTTGATGTGTTTATGGTGCCAGGACCAAGCGCCGCGATTTCTGCGCTGGTGTTATCTGGGTTTCCAACAGATAGATTTACTTTCTGTGGTTTTTTCGATGAAAAGAAAGTGCGCGAAGATAATAAAATCCGTCATACTATTATATATTACGAAAGTCCGAATCGGATTATGGACACAATTAAAGTTTTGGCATCTGTTATGCCGGAACGAAAAATCGCAATCGTTCGTGAAATTACAAAAATTTATGAACAAACTATTGTGGGGTATCCGGCTGATTTAGTGAATATAGATGCGCCGCGTGGTGAAATTGTTATTGTGGTTGCGCCTGCGCCCGACAGAAAAATGAGCGACAGTGAAATAAGTGAAATAGTAAATGATATTGTTGCAAGTTCGACAAAATCTGCGGCTGCAGAACTTGCGGCACGCAGTGGGATTTCAAAAAAAGAAGCATATAAAAAATTGGTGAAAAAATCATGATAAAATTTGTTGGCTCTTTTGAAACAGTTAAATCTTTGCCTAAAACGCAATTTGCAGAATATGCGTTTGTTGGCCGCAGTAATGTTGGTAAATCTTCGTTGATAAATGCAATTGTTGGTGAAAAAGTTGCGCGGACTTCTAATACGCCAGGCCGAACCCAAAGTTTGAATCTTTTTAATTATAATGACAAAGTCATAATTGTTGATTTACCAGGATACGGTTATGCGCGGGCTTCCAAAGAAACTGCGTTGCGCTGGTTGGAGCGCTTGGAAGAATATTTATTAAATCGTTCTCAGTTGCGTCGATTGTTTGTTTTAATAGATTCAAGAATAGGTCCAAAAGATTCTGATTTGGAATTAATGGATTTTTGTGATGAAAACGGTATTTGTTATCAAATTGTTTATACTAAAAAAGATAAAAAAATTCGTGAAAAAGAACAAGTTAAAATAGAACATAAAAATCATCCTGCGATGGTTGAATGTGTGTTGGAAACTTCTGCGGAAAAGAAGGTTGGTTTGGAAGAATTAAGAGATATTATAGGTGTTAAATAATAATATTTTTAATGTTTCTAATCCGATGCGTATTTTGGATGCGTTGTGGGGAGAAATCGCGCAATATAAAGATGATTTTTCGCGCGTTTTGATTTTTTTGCCGTCAAATCGTGCAATTAAAAGTGTTGAAAAAATGATTGTAGACAATATTGGACATGCGGTTGTTTTGCCTAAATTGGTTCCACTTGGTAATGGTATAGATGACGAAGAAGATGAACGTTCTATAAATATAATATCTAATCAAGAAAGAACTATTATTTTGGCAAAGTTATTGTCGGTAGATGCGAATATAAAAAATATGTCTACTGCATTGCCGATTGCGCGCGATTTTATTCGTATGCAAGATTATCTTGAAAACGAAGGTGTTAAAATTCAAGATATAAACTGGGTTGAATTAATAGATGATAAATATGCAAATCATTTTCAAAACAAAGCGCGTATATTAGATATTATAAAACAATTACCAAATGAACGGTTAACAAGTACTCAAAAAAGAAATGTTGATATTCGTGCGTGGACAAAGCATCTAGACGAATATGATTGCGTAATTGTGTGTGGGTCAACAGCTTCGGTTCCGGCAACCGCTGATTTAATGGAAGCCATAGCGAACAATAAAAATGGAAAAATAATTTTATCCGGCAGAATAGACGGAAAAAAAGAAGACTTTGAATTAGATACTAATCCTTATCATGCTGAATATGAATTTTTGAAAAGATTGGGGATTGATGCCCAAGATGTACAAACTGTGGATGTCGGTCAAAGTAAAGTTATGGATGTTATGAATATTGCTTTTTCAAATACTGGGCAACACATACATGATGAATTAGAAAATGTTAAATTAATAGAGTGTGTTCGTGAAAGTGAAGAAGCCGTTGCTGTTGCGGAAATTACATCAAACGCGATTTTACAAAATAAGTCAGTGTTGGTGATTACGCCTGATGCGGCGGCGAATCAAAGAATAAAATCAGAAATGGCAAAGCGAAAAATAGATGCTGATTTTTCATCTGGTGTTTGTGGAACTATGACTAATTTGGGACGCGCAATTTTGAATTTGTTTGATAATTGGTGTGAAAATGGTGATAAAGATTTCAAATTAAAATATGCGCAAAGTGATTATAATTTATTTGATATGCTGGTCAATTTTATAGATGAAAATCCTGAATTTAATTTTCAACCAAATTTTGTGATAGAAAATGAAGACGATATCGCCATATGGCAATCTATTAAAAATGTATCTGAAATTTTATGCGAAAACGGTATAGTTTTAAATATTTTTGATGCGCGTGCGATTGTTGCTGATGCAATAGGTGGGGTGACTGTGCGTCCAATTAAAACAGAAAACTGCAATGTATGCGTGATCGGAACTATTGAATCGCGTATGCAGACAGCGGATGTAATTATTTTGACTGGGCTTAATGAAGGTATGTTTCCATCTGTGGGGTATGAAAATGCTTGGTTGCCGCGAAATATTGCAAAGAAAATAGGGTTGCCGTCACAAAATCGTAAGGTATCTTTGATGGCACTCGATTTTATGAATTTATCTTGTGGGGCGGAAGTTTATTGGTTGCGTTCTAAACAGTCTGGTGGAAATTTAACAACAGAATCAAGGTTTATATCGCGTGTGCGGGTCGCAATTGGTGATATAAAAGATGGTGATGATATTTTGAAATCTGTGCGAGAAATTGATGATGTTGAATATAGTCCTCTTGATTATTCTGCCCCGACACCGCCGATTGATAAAACTGATATATATGTTACGGAAATAGAATTGTTGATTCACAATCCATACGCTTTTTATGTGCGTCATATTTTAAGATTAAAAAAGCAAGATGATTATTGGGTGTTGCCTGATGCGCGACAATTTGGCAATCTGGTTCACGAAACAATTCAATATGCCAAAGATTATAAGGCTGAAAATTTAGTGCGCGAAATGGATGTGCGTGCCAAACAGGTCTTATCTGATAATTCAATTTTGTTTTATTTTTGGCACAAAAGATTTGAAGAAATTGCTTTGTTCATAGAAGATTATTTCAAAGATAAAGATAAATTGAATATTTACAAAGAAATTGCTGGGAATGTTATGATTGCTGGGCGAAATGTGCGTGCGCGTGCTGATATGGTTTTGTGTGACAGGGTGGTTGATATAAAAACTGGAACCGCACCGAATAAAAAACAATTAACAGAAGGTATGATGCCGCAATTACCTCTGGAAGGTTATATCTTGCAATCTGGTGGTTTTCCAATCAAAGAAAGCAATGTTGCTTTGACACCAATATTACAATTTTTGCAACTTAAAAATGGTAATCCTGAATTGATAGAATACAAAGATGAAGTTGCACAAGAAATGATTGATAATACTGTTCAAAAGGTGCGCGAATTATTTGGACAATATAGCACAGACAAGGTTGCTGAATACGAATATCGCGAAAGCGTTGGTGCAAAGTATCATGAATTTGATGATTTGGCACGCGTTGGCGATTAATCTTTAATTTCCAGTATTAATCCGCAATGATCTGTTGGTTTGTCTGCAAGGCGTGGTTCCATATCTATTTCGCAATTTTTTATTAATTTCATAGCCGTTTTATTGCAAAGAAAATAGTCAAGACGCAGTCCCTGGCGGTTGCCAACTGTATCGCGACCACGATATCCGTACCATGTGTAATCTATATCGTTTGGATGTTTTTGGCGCCATGCGTCAACCCAGCCCATATCCAACCATTGTTGCATTATTGCCCGAGCGTCCGGTGCAGATATAGATGACCCCAGATAATTTTTTGGATTCCAAATATCTTTATCGGTAATTGCAACATTAAAATCACCTCCGATTATTACCGGTTCTTCGGAATTTAAATATTGTTCTATATATTTTGTAAAAGCGCGCATCCAATCTAATTTATATGGAAACTTTGGTGATTCAATACAATCACCATTTGGCATATACACATTTATTAAACGGATGTGTCCGTCAATGACACATTCAAGAAAACGTGCGTTTGCATCTGGATATTCGGGCAGGCCACGAATTGTGTCTTCAATAGAATATTTTGAAAAAGTAGCAACCCCGTTCCAAGATTTTTGACCAAAAACTTTTATGTTATAACCATATTCATCCAATAAATTTGATGGAAAATTCGCATTGTCTACTTTCAATTCTTGAACAAGAATAGTGTCGTATTCGTTTTTTGTCAAAATTTCCATAAAGCTTTCAATATGGGCGCGAATAGAATTAATATTCAAGGTTAGTATTTTCATATTTGCAATCTTTTTTTTATGATACTATAATATATCACGTCCAATATAAAAACAACAAGGATTTTATGTTATGAACATGTATCAATTTTTAGAGCAGGTGGCGAAAGAATCGCCAAATGCTTTGTATTTGGTACGCGAAAAAATCACATTTAAAGAAGTTCTGAGATTAATTCAAGCACGTGCAACAACACTTAAAAAAGCCGGGATAAAGGCGGGGGATGTGGTTGGTTTGTTGGCGCATAATATTCCAGAATTTCCTGTGACGCTTTTTGCTATATGGTATTTGGGCGGGACAGTTTTGTTGTTAGATACAAATTTGACTCCGTTTGAATACGATAATATGACCAAAACTGTTAAGTGTAAATTTGTGTGCGCTGAAAAATCTTTTTTCTACAAGGCAAAGGGTTTTAAGTTTTTTGATATAGAAACCAAAGATGATAAGCGGGATACAAAGTTAAAACCGGCTAAATTGGGTGATGATGATATTGCGACATTGTCGTTTACTTCGGGTTCTACTGGTCAGCCAAAGGTTGTGCCATTAACACATGGTAATTTGAAGACTTCTTCGGATTGTTATGCAGATATGGGACAATGGATTCACAAAAACGAAATAATGTATGGTTTTTTGCCTCTTTACCATGTATTTGGTTTTGCAGCAGGTATTTTGGCACCTATGCATTTTCATATGGGAATTTTATTGCAACCTACAATTAATCCAAAAAATATTTTGGATGATTTCAAAACTTATAAACCACATTGTATACCTGCAGTTCCTCGTTTGTGGGAAGTTTTTCGTAATAAAATTATTGAGGGAATTAAAGCACAACATAAATGGTGGTTGGTATCTTTTGTTTTGAAACATCAAAAAGTTTTGAACAAAACAGGTTTTTCATGGCTGGTAAGAAAGGTTCAAAAACCATTACAAGATATTTTTGGTGGACGTGTCAATTTGATGATTGCAGGTGGCGCTGCTACAAAACCAGAAGTGGAAAGTTTTTATGAATCTTTGGGTATAGCTTTTGTTCAAGGATACGGAATGACTGAAACAGTAGGACCGTTTTGTTGTTCAAGACCGGTAAAACATCGGGTGCCGTTTGCGTTTGGAACGCCCGTGGGGTGTTCAGAATGTACAATAAGGGATGCTGATGAAACCGGGGTTGGAACTTTGTGGGTTCGCGGACCGAATATATTCAAAGGTTATTTGAATAATGAAGCTGCTAATCAAGAATTGTTCGACAAAGATGGTTGGTTTAATACTGGCGATTTAGTATATTTGGATAAGAACAAACAGTATCATTTTGCAGGTCGTAAAAAACAAGTGATTGTTTTAGACAGCGGTAAAAATGTTTATCCTGATGAATTGGAAGCGCTCTTTATGGATATTGAAGGCGTGAAAAATGTCGCTGTGTTTGAACACAAAGTCAAAGGTAAAACTGTGACTTATGGTGTGTTTCAGGTTGAAGATGATATGACTATGGATAAATTGTCCAAGGAAATTGCAAATCAAAACAAAAAAGTTGCGTCTTATAAATGGGTAACGCATTTTGCAATGACAAGTGACGATTTGCCTGTGACCAGTACTCAAAAGGTTAAACATCATATTGTTCGTCAAAATTTAATAGATGGAAAATATCCAAAAAAACATGAATAATTAATTGTTGGTTTTAATAAAGGGATAGAAATTATGAATATGTATCAATTGTTAGAAAAAAATGTAAAAAGAAATCCAAAAACAGTATTTTTGGTTCGTGAAAATGTGACTTTTGAAGAATTGCCAAGTTTGGTTCAAGCGCGTGCTACAACCTTGAAGAAAGCGGGTGTAAAACCGGGTGATGTTGTTGGTTTGCTTTCGCACAATTTACCGCAATTTCCAATAACTTTGTTTGCAATATGGTATTTGGGTGGAACGGTTTTGTTGCTGGATACAAATTTAACACCTGTGGAATATGAAAATATGGCTAAAACAACCAAGTGTAAATTTGTATGTGCTGAAAAATCTTTCTTTTATGATACAAAGAATTTTAAGTTTTTTGATATAGAAACCAAAGATGGCGCGGCAGACAAAGATTTAAAGCCATATCCATTAAAAGACGAAGATATTGCAACTATGTCGTTTACTTCTGGTTCAACAGGTAAACCAAAAGTTGTACCATTAACACATTTTAATTTGGTTTCTTGTTCTGATAATTTGGAATATCTTAATCAATGGTTAAAGCCAGGAGAAATGTTTTATGCGTTTTTACCTCTTTACCATGTGTTTGGCTTTGCAGTTGGATTTTTAGCACCTCTTCATTTCGGTATGGGAATTTTGTTGCAATCGACAATTAATCCTAATGCAATTATGGCAGATTTTGCGCAATATAAACCACAGGTTATACCTGCTGTGCCAAAGTTGTGGGAAATTTTCCGCAAAAAGATTATTGATGGTATCAAGGCCAAGAAGAAGTGGTGGTTGGTATCATTTATTATGAATAATCAAAAATGGTTGCGTATGATTGGATTAGGTAAATTGGTTGACAAAGTTTTGAATCAAATTCGCGCAGTATTTGGCGGCCGTGCTAGATTGTTGGTTGCTGGGGGTGCTGCGACAAAACCAGAAGTTGAAAAATTCTATACTCAATTGGGTATGGCGTTTGTTCAAGGTTATGGTATGACTGAAACAGTTGGACCAATTTGTTGTTCAAAGCCTTTGAAAAAACGTGTTCCGTATGCTTTCGGTGCGCCAATGGGTGACACGGTATGTGAAATTCGCAACAAAGACGAAGATGGTATTGGTATGTTGTGGGTTCGCGGAAATCAAGTTTTGTGCGGATATATGGATAATGATGCTGCTAATAAAGAAGCTTTTGATAAAGACGGATTCTTCTGTACAGGCGATTTAGTATCCATGGATAAAAACGGTGAATTACATTTTGCAGGTCGCAAAAAACAAGTGATTGTTTTGGACAGTGGTAAAAATGTTTATCCTGATGAATTGGAAGGCTTGTTTATTGAAATACCTGGTGTAAAAAGTGTTGCTGTGTTTGAACACGAAATTAACGACAAAACTGTTGCGTACGGGGTATTTAGTGTGGAACCAGATATGACCATGGAAAAATTGGCAAAAGAAATTGCAGAAAAGAATAAAAAAGTTGCTTCATATAAATGGGTAACTCACTTTGCGATGACAACTGATGATTTGCCTGTAACTAGTACACAGAAAATAAAACATCATGTTGTTCGCCAATGGTTGAAAGATGGCAAATATACAAATAGACACGAATAGTGATAAGGAAACAAAGGTAGGTACACAATGAATATGTATCAAAAATTAGAAAATGCAGTAAATCAATGGCCAGAAAATTTATTTTTGGTCCGTGAAAATATTACTTATTCTGAATTTTTAAATCAAGTGCGCGCACGTGCGACAACACTTAATAAAGCAGGGATAAAACCTGGGGATGTTGTTGGGATTTTATCTCATAATTTACCCCAGTTTCCATTAACTTTGTTTGCTGTGTGGTATTTGGGCGCTACGGTTTTAATGTTGGATACAAATTTAACACCACGCGAATATGACAAAATGTGTGAAATTGCAGGATGCAAATTTGTATGCGGGGAACCTTCGTTCTTTTATAAAACAAATAAATTTAAGTTTTATGATATAACAAAGAAAGACGGCAGTATTGATTATGATTTAAGGGCTTATCCTTCGGAATCAACAGATGTTGCGACTATGTCGTTTACTTCTGGTTCAACTGGGACTCCAAAGGTTGTACCGCT
Organism: uncultured Pseudomonadota bacterium; assembly: GCA_947303585.1. Classification (GTDB taxonomy): domain Bacteria; phylum Pseudomonadota; class Alphaproteobacteria; order Rs-D84; family Rs-D84; genus Enterousia. The sequence continues at coordinate 28,597 of CAMYYT010000003.1, forward strand.
AACACATTTTAATTTGGTAGAATGTGCAAATTCTTTGGAAGATATGTCTGATTATTATCATTCTGGCGAAATAATGTATGGCTTTTTGCCTTTGTATCATATATTTGGGTTTGCTGTTTGTATATTAGGGACAATTCAATATGGTGGGGGACTGGTTTTGCAACCTGTGGTTAATCCAAAATATATTCTGGATGATTTTAAGAAATTTAGACCACATGTTATCCCTGTTGTTCCGCGCGTTTTGGAATTGTTCCGTAACAAGATTATCGATGGAATGAAACAACAAAAGAAATGGCGCGTCGCATCTTTCATTTTGAACAATCAAAAAACTTTGAAAGATATGGGGCTTGATTTTGTTGTTCGCAAAGTCCAAGAACCATTATTGGAAATTTTTGGTGGACGCGTCCGTTTGCTTATTGCAGGTGGTGCAGCCACTAAACCAGAAGTGGAAAATTTCTATGAATCTTTGGGGTTGGCTTTTATCCAAGGATATGGTTTAACAGAAACTGTCGGGCCAATTTGTATTTCTAAACCTACAAATAAAAGATTGGCTTATTCTGTTGGGGCGCCCACATCTAATAACGAATGCGAAATTCGTGACAAAGATGAAAACGGCGTGGGTATTTTATGGGTGCGTGGACACCAAGTGTTTAATGGCTACCTTAATAATGACGAAGTCAACGCGACAGTATTTGATGAAAAAGGTTTCTTTAATACTGGCGATATGATGTATATGGATAAAAATGGCGAATTACATTTTGCAGGTCGTAAAAAACAAGTGATAGTTTTGGACAGCGGTAAAAATGTTTATCCAGATGAATTAGAAGGCTTGTTTATGGAAATAGACGGGGTTAAAAATGTTGCTGTGTTTGAACACAAAGTGGGGGACAAAACTGTTGCATACGGCGTATTCCAAGTTGAACCAGGTATGACAATGGAAAAATTGGCTGCCGCAGTTGCCGAAGCAAACAAGAAAGTGGCATCTTATAAATGGGTGACGCACTTTGCGATGACAACCGAAGATTTGCCGATGACCAGCACTCAAAAAGTCAAACATCATATTGTTCGACAGAAGTTAATTGATGGGGAATATCCTGAAAGACACGAATAAAAAAAGCCGCCCAATCGGGCGGTTTTTTTATTTTCCTAAACACAATCTTTGAAATGTCATATCGGCGATTTCGTTCGTTGTTATTACGCCAAGAATTTTCCCGATTGCATCGCCTGCGCGACGAACATGTTCTGCGAATATATCGTAATTGCCGTCGTATTTATCTAGTGCGTTTTGAAGTTCGCTGACTGATTCGTTTAATAATTCATAAGTGCGTTCATTAATTGCCAACTTAGATTCGCCGTTTCCCATTAATTCATGCATTTTTTCTTTGATTGTTTTTAATAACTTATCAAATCCAGTATTGTTTTTTACAGATGTATAAATAACGCGTTTGCTGGTTTTGCTTTTTAATAAATCAGATTTATTTATGATTGTGATGCCGTCTGTTTTTAATTCGCGTGGCATTTCGTTATAAACATATAAAATTAAATCTGCGTTTTCGATTTCGTTATGTGTGCGTTCAATTCCTATTTTTTCTATTTTATTGCGAGATTGGCGGATACCTGCGGTGTCGGACAGGTTTACCAGATATCCATCTATATCAATTTGTTGTGAAACTACATCACGTGTGGTGCCAGCGATATCGGAAACTATTGCACGATTAGAACCAACTAATTTATTAAATATGGATGATTTACCAACATTTGTTTTTCCAACCAAAACGATATTGAATCCATTTTGTATCGCACGCGAAGCGCGGCTTTGAGATAGGGACGATTTTATTTCTTCCAATAATTTTTTTGTTTTGTTCAATATTTTTTTATCAATATTTTTTGGTAATTCATCATCAGCATAATCAAGAATTGCCGCGCTGTACGCAGATATTTCAATCATAGATTCGCGCCAATTATTATAAACAATCGAATCGCGTCCGGTTAAAGAGCGTAAAGCATTTTGTCTTTGTTTGTCAGTCTTGGCATCCAAAAGCGCAATCAAGCCGTCTACATCAGTCAAATCCATTTTGTTGTTATAAAAGGCGCGTCTTGAAAATTCACCGCGATTCGCAATGCGACAACCGTTGATGCGTAAAAATTCAAAAATTTTATTTATAACAGCAGGACTGCCGTGGCTGTGAATTTCAATAATGTCTTCGCCAGTAAAAGAATAGGGCGCGTTAAAATAAATCGCAATACATTGGTCGATTAAATCACCATTGTCGTCTTTGAGATTTGTAAAATACGCATGACGCGATTCTGGTTTCTTTTTGTTTATAATGTGTTTGAAAAGTTTTGATAAATCGTTCCCACTTATGCGAATAACTGCGACACCTGATTTCCCAGGCGCAGATGACAAAGCAAAGATAGTGTCGTTATTCATATCTTTATTTCCCGCTTATTTCTTTTAATGCCATTGGAACCAATTTAGAAACATCTAACATAGGATTATTGGACACCAGTTTTTGCGCCATATCAATTATATCCATGCGTCTGTATCCCAAGCTTTCCAATGCCGCCAATAAATCAGGCAATGCGCCACTAGTGTTATCTGCCCCAAAATCAAAATTGCCACCACCAATTTTGTTCTTTAATTCAACGATGATTTTTTCAGCGACTTTTTTGCCAACCCCGGGCGCAGTTGCGATGGTCTTGGCATCCCCAGTTGCAATAGCAGTCATTAGTGTATCTGTTTTTATTGTTGCCATTATGGCAAGCGCTACTTTGGGACCAACGCCAGAAACAGTTGTTAATTGATTGAATAAATTTTGTGCCGCGATAGTGGAAAAACCAAATAATCTTATGGAATCTTCGCGAACAATGGTTTCTATCCAAAGATTGGCGGGTGCTTTCAAAGCAAAGGTTTCAGGCGTATACACTTTATATCCGACTGGTCCCGCCATTAAAATTACAAACCCATCACCAATATAATCAATTACACCTTGCAATTTTCCAATCATCTGTTATCCTTTTAGCGTAATTTTAATACAATTTAATCAAAAGGTCAAATATGAGTGGACACAGCAAATGGCACAACATCCAACATAAAAAAGGATTGGTTGATGCAGCGCGCAGCGGTTTGTTTACAAAACTGGCACGTGAAATAACTATGGCGGCAAAATTGGGTGATAAGAATCCAGATAACAACCCAAGATTGAGATTAGCAATTTTACAAGCACGTAAAAATTCTATGCCTAATGACAACATTAAACGTGCTATTGAAAAGGCTTCTGGTTCTAATACAGATAATTTTGTGGCGGTCAGATACGAAGGTTATGGTCCAAACGCTGTGCCTGTAATTGTAGAGGCTTTGACAGATAATCCACGCAGAACAGTTCCCGAAGTTCGCAACATTTTTGCTAAAAATGGCGGAAATATGGGCGAAGAAGGTTCTGTGGTATTTATGTTTTCACATGTGGGACAGATTATGTATCCTGCATCCATTGGTAAAACAGAAGATGAAATGATGGAATTGGTTATGGAAGTGGATGCTGATAATTTGGAAACATCCGAAGAAGGCTTTATAATCACTACAAAACCAGATAATTTTATGAATGTTCAAAAGGCGTTGGCTGATAAATTGGGCGAACCTGAAAACGCTGAATTAACTTGGATTCCAAATATGCCTATGGATTTGGACGACGAAGCGTATGCCAAAGTTGAAAAGTTGGTTGATGCACTGGATGCCAATGATGATGTGCAGAAAGTATTCACTGCTGCAGCATAATCTGTTGAACCATTTTAATTTTATAAAAAAAACCGCCGATTCGGCGGTTTTTCAATTTTTTTTCTTAACCTTTTATTGATTTGCAGGTTTTGGTGTTGCTTGGTTAGCAGCCGCCTTTTGTCTTTGTTCATAAAGGTCTGCAAAATCAACTGGTTGCATTGTAAATGCTGGGAATCCAGATTCTGCTGTTAATCTGGTCACCATTGCGCGAACCGATGGGAACAATAATGTTGGAACATCAATCAACAATGTTTTCTTTTTTGCTTCTTCGTCTTTTTCTTCGTATTGAACCATTCCGGTATATGTAGATTCAATCATAAATATAGTTTTATTGTCTTTTTCTAATTTAGAATGAACCTTGGTAATCAAATCGACCATAAATAAGTTATTGTCTGCACCTTTGATATTGATATCAATGTTGATTTCAATTTTTGCCTGACCATTGTCTTGCTTAAAGAACAATTCTGGTACATTTGGGCTTTCGAAAGAGATGTCTTTTAAGAATTGAGATATAATATTAAACTTTGGCATAACATTTGCTCCTTTTTTTATCCTCGGTTTTATGATAATATAGCATTAAGAATTTATTTTTACAAGTGGGGGAGTATATAAAATGTTAAATTTATATAAAATAGTTAGAATTGTTGGTTTTTTAGGGATTGTTATATCTATGGCGGGGTGCGATTTATCAGTAAAAACCTATGATGGGGATAATTCAAAGCTTCCTTCGAATTTGCGGGCGGTGTCGTATTCGTCTTTGCCGGGATGGCGTGATGATGATGTTCGGTATGCTCTTCAGGCATTCCGTAATACTTGCAAAGCCAAGATTCAATACAAAGGGTCTGTGGTGCCAGATGCTAATTTATTACAAGAAAAATGCAATATGTTACCAAGTGCCAGTGCTGATGTTGCTACTGTGCGGGCTTGGTTTGAATCTCATTTCCAACCATATCAGGTTTATAATGAAAAGGGTGGCAAGACAGGGACTTATACTGGATATTATTCTCCTGTGATAGCGGGTTGCAGAAAACAAAGCGCAAAGTGTAATGAACCTATTATGGGGGTGCCGACAAATGGGACTAATTACAAGGGGGTTGCCAAAAAAGATATTGTGAATAAAAAAATAGGGCGTATATTGTATTGGGCTAATATGGTTGATGTTCAAAATTTACAAATCCAGGGAAGCGGTATGTTGAAGTTGGAAGACGGTTCTTTGGTGAAACTTAATTTTGCAGCAGTAAATGATATGCCTTTCAAATCTATTGGTGGGCAATTACAAGAACGTGGAATTAAGCCTGCGGGGGGATATAGTGCTGATGCGGTATGGACACATTTGAAACAAAATCCGAAATTAGCAAAAGAAGTTATTTATAACAATCCGCGCTATGTATATTTTTACGAATCGCCACAACATAGTGTGATTGGAAAATTAGGGACACCACTTTCAAAAATACGAAGTGTTGCAATGGATGATTCTTTGTATACATTGGGGCTGCCGGTGTATGTAAATACAACTTTGTCTGATGGTCGTCCGTTTAATCGTTTGATGATTGCTCAAGATACAGGTGGCGCGATTAAAGGGTGGATACGTGCGGATATATTCTTTGGTTCTGGAGATGAAGCATACAAGGTTGCACATGGGCAACATTCGCAAGGTCAGATGTTTATTTTGATGCCAAAGGTTTATACTTATGTCAAACCAAGATAAGAAAATAAATCTTGATATTCGAAAATCACGACCACAAACTTTGGCGGCGGTGTTCGGTGGGTTTATGGAATTGTTGGGTGGTCGTGTGGCTGATGCGGATTTGGCAAAAAATTGGGACAGCATAGTTGGCAAAGATATTTCAAATATTGCCAAAGTTGTTGCTGTGAAAAAGGTCAGAGATAAAAAATTAAATATAGTCTTACGTCCCGTGTCGCCTGCGTTTGCGCTGGAATTATCTTATAAAAAAGAAGAATGTAAAAATAAAATTAACAAATATTATGGTCGGGACGCTGTGGATAAAATAATAATCAGGAAATAATATGAAAAGAATTTTAGGTATTGACCCTGGGCTTTTGCATACTGGTTGGGCAATTATAGATGTTGCCGGTTCAACACGTAAATATGTTGCCAGTGGTGTTATTTTACCGCCAACAAAAATGGATTTTCCAAAAAGATTGGCTTTTATTTTTAATGGTATCAATGAATTGTGTGAAAATTTTAAGCCAAATGAATGCAGTATTGAAATTATATTTGTTAATAAAAATGGAAAAACAACACTTTTGTTGGGGCATGCACGTGCTGCGGCAATTACGGCGGTTGCTTTAAGAGATATACCTGTGTTTGAATATGAACCGAACAAAGTAAAAAAGGCTTTGACTGGGATGGGACACGCAGACAAAGATCAAATTTACAAAATGTTATCGATTTTATTGCCGGGCGCTCATCCAAAGACTGCCGATGAAAGTGACGCCATAGCAATTGCGTTAACTCATGCTAATACTTCGCGGTTCGGGTAATTAAATTTTTCTGTTTATTAAATTTTGAATTGTTGTTATATTAATTAGCAGAAGGGATTAAATGGCTAGGGAAAAATATCTTTCTATGCGAAAAAATGTCAGCGGATTTTCGTTTGCAAATCTGGGGTTGTTTACTGGTTTTGCCAGCAGTGTTGTTAATGCAGTATATTCGTTGGTTTTATTTGAAATTTTCAAATTGTTTTTCAAAGAAGAATTGGCTTCTAGTGCGGTCGGTGTTTATGCTGCTATTATAGCTGCGTTTTCTATGTTTGTAGGGGTGTTTTCATCGCAAATTTTACGTTGGTTTACGAAAACCAGATTGTTGGGCATAGTGTTAAGTTTGTTGGGTGCTTGTTATTGTATGATGAGTTTTTCCGTTAAACCTGGAACTTTTATAGCATTAGATTTTGTGGCTCAATTTGCGGTGACTTTGGCGAATATGTTGTTGCCACTTTTTATATCTGATTTTGCCAAAGGCGTTGGAATGGAAAAGTTAAATGCGCGATATTTGCTTTGGACGAATATTGGGGCATTGATTGCGCCGATGTTTGCGATGACTGTTGTTGCGTGGTTTTCTGGTAATTACAGAATGCCTTTGTTGGCGGCTGGTATGGTGTATTTTTCGGGTTTGCTTTTCTTTAAACATTTTGGAATTGTTCAAGAAGATAAAGTTGTTAAAAAGGTAAATGTTCGCAGAACTTTGCGTGCGCTTCGTATAAATGCACTTGCGTTCTTTAAGCAAAGTGGGATGATGCGTGCGTATACGGTGAACTTTGGTTATTATGCATTGCGAGCGATGCGTCTTTTGTATGTGCCGATTGTTGTTATTGAAAATGGTTTTAGTAGTGAAACTTTGGGTATTGTTTTATCTTTGGGAATTATACCGTATATAGTAATAGAGTCTTTCATAGGTAAATTGATAAAAAAATATGGTGTAAAAATTTGGTTGAAATTGGGTTTTCTATCGTTTGCAGCATTTTCAATTTTGGCGACTTTTGTGACAGGGTATGCATTGTTGGCTATATTCGTGTTATGGCAAATATCGGGTGCATTTATGGAAGCCGCGCACGATTTGTTGTTCTTTAATAATATGCCAAAGGCTCAACAGCCACGGTTTTATGGTGTGTTTAGAACAAGTGTGAATTTCCCGTATATTATTGCGCCGATATTTGGTGCGATATGTATCGCGGTATTTAATTCAACATCAGCTGTGTGGTTGATAACTGCGACTATGGGTGTTTTGTCAACAATTGTTTTGTGTTCTCGTCGATAGAATAATAAACCTTGCGTTTGGGCTTTTTTCTTTGTATGATTTTGATACAAAACGAAAGGGGTATTTTTATGGCTAAGAAAGAAGCAATCAAAGAAACAACACCAACAAAAAATCCGGCTTTGGAATCTGCGTTGGCGCAAATTCAAAAACAATTTGGCAAAGAAGCCATCATGAAAATGGGTGATGGTTCACAACAAAATATCGAAGCAATTTCTTCTGGATCTCTTGGACTTGATATCGCACTTGGAATCGGCGGTTATCCACGTGGTCGTATTGTTGAAATTTATGGTCCAGAAAGTTCTGGTAAAACAACCCTTGCTTTGCATGCAGTTGCCGAAGCACAAAAGAAAGGTGGAACTTGTGCTTATATTGATGCTGAAAATGCTTTGGACCCGTCATATGCAAAAAAATTAGGGGTAGATGTTGCAAATTTAATTATTTCACAACCTGATTCGGGTGAACAGGCTTTGGAAATTGCTGATACACTTATTAAATCTGGTGCAGTAGATGTTGTTGTAATCGATTCTGTGGCGGCATTGGTGCCAAAGGCTGAATTAGAAGGTAATATCGGTGATTCTTTCGTTGGAACAACTGCGCGTTTGATGAGCCAATCTTTGAAAAAGTTGGCAGGCAGCGTTTCGCGCAGTAATACTTTGTTAATATTTATTAATCAGATACGTATGAAGATTGGTGTTATGTTTGGAAATCCTGAAACGACATCTGGTGGTAATGCATTGAAGTTTTATGCGTCTGTGCGTCTTGATATTCGCAGAACTGGTGCAATCAAAGACAAAGAAAATATTGTCGGAAACGAAACGCGCGTTAAAATTGTTAAAAACAAAGTTGCACCACCTTTTAGAACTGTCGATTTCAAAATTATGTATGGCGAAGGTATTTCTCGTATCAGTGAAATTTTAGATATGGGCGTGAAATATAACTTTATTGAAAAGGCTGGTTCATTTTACTCTTATAATAATGAACGTATCGGTCAAGGCGAAGCTAATGCTCGTCAATGGTTAAAAGACCACGTTGACGCTCAAAAAGAATTGCTGGATAAAATTATGGCAAAATCTAATGGCATAGCAGAAGAAATGACAACTGGCCCGATTGATGATGAAAGCGAGGGTGTTGTTGATTCTGAATAACTAAAAACAAAGGGTGTTCGATGAAATTAAAAAGGTTTCTGGCGAAAACATATATTTTGTTTTTTGGACATATCTTTAATTGGCTTTGGCGGTCATCTAAGCATAGACGTGATGTTCGTGGTGGTGTTATTGCAAAAGAGGCAGAATGGTATTTTAGGCAATATTTACCAAAAAATATGCCGGAACAAAAAATAAAGGAAACAAAAGACAATGATGTTGTTTACACCATGTGGTTGCAGGGTGAAGATAATGCACCAGGTTTGGTGAAATCTTGCTTTCGTAGTATGCGGCGGAATTTAAAACAAAAAATAGTCATTTTAGATGAAAAAAATATTTTTGATTATATTTCTTTGCCGGATGTTATTTTAGAAAAACGAAAGAAAGGCTTAATCAAAAATGCTCATTTCGCAGATATTTGTCGTGTGGAATTGCTTTATGAACACGGTGGATATTGGTTGGATGCAACTGCTTTTGTGACCCAGGCTATGCCAGATTTTATATCTGATTCTGACTTTTTCATGTTTTTGGTAAATCCAACATGGGGATTTGGTTATAGTTTTGTTCAAAATTGTTTTATTCGTGCCAAGAAAGGTTCTTATCTGTTGGCTGCGTGGCGCGATATGATTTTCAGATATTGGGAAAATGAAAATCATGAATTTGATTATTATATGCATCAGTTGTTATTCAAAACGTTAGTGATGAACGATTCTTTGGGCAAAAAATATTATGCAAAGATGCCACATGTATTACAAGATGCAACGCATGCACTTTGGTGGACATATGGCGATAAACCTTTTGACCAGGATTTATTTAACAAAATAACTGCGGACGCTTTTTTCCAAAAAACTCGCTATGCAGATGCCGCTAAGATGCCATTGGGTTCTTTTGCGGATGTTATGATAAAAATGAAATAGGGGTGCGTTTATGAATATACACAGGTTTATCGCGCTTAGTCAGGTTGGATTACGTGGACATATTTTGAATTGGTTTTGGCGTCCACGCGGTATAAGAAATAAAAAACGTTTGGATGTTGTCGTAGATGTCGCAACAAAATATTTTAAAAGATATTTACCGAAAAATGTACCAGAACAAAAAATTATCAAAGACGACAAGAATGATAAAATTTTTTCTATGTGGTTGCAGGGTGAAGATAGTGCACCAGATTTAGTAAAAGCGTGTTTTCGCAGTGTACGTCGTCATTGTAAGCAAGAATTGATAGTTTTAGACGCAGACAGTATTTTTGATTATATATCTTTGCCAGATGCGATCGTGCAAAAATACAAAGATGGTAAAATAGGTCATGCGCATTTTGCCGATATTTGTCGGGTTGAATTGCTTTATAAATATGGTGGTTATTGGTTGGATTCTACGGGATTTGTGACTGCGCCAATTCCAGATTGGATTGAAAATCAGGATTTTTTCATTTTTCTTACCGGTACAAAATATGGCAGCCCTTATTCGTTTGCACAAAATTGCTTTATTCGTGCGCGCAAGGGGGCTTATTTGCTGGCTGCATGGCGTGAAATGATTTTTAATTATTGGTTGCGTGAAAATCACACGTTTGATTATTTTATGCATCAATTGATGTTTAAGACTTTGGTTATGAATGATGAAAAATCAAAAGAATATTTTGCAAAAATGCCACACGTAAGTCAAGATCCTACGCATATTTTGTGGGCTGAATATCGTGATAAAGATTTTAACCAGAAATTATTTGACGAGGTGACATCTGATGCGTTTTTTCAAAAAACGACATATCGGGGATCTGATAATCTGGTGCCTGGTTCGTTTGCGGATGTCATGGTAAATAAAATGTAATTAACAAAAGGGGGCAAATGTGCATCCAAAAATATCTATTATTATACCGATGTATAATGTTGAAAAATATTTGCGACGGTGTTTAGATAGCGTGTTAAATCAAACATTTGATGAATGGCAGGCAATTTGTGTTGACGATGGCAGCCCTGATAATTCTGGGAAAATAGCAGAAGAATATGCATCGCGCGATAAACGTTTTGTTGTGGTACACAAAGAAAACGGGGGACTTTCTGATGCTCGTAATGCAGGAATGCCGTACGCAGATGGTAAATATATCATGTTTTTGGATAGTGATGATTTTATCCATCCACAGACTATGGAAATCGCGTATAATACGATTGAAAAAAATAAATCTGATATCGCGTCTTTTACATATGACAGATTTTATCGTCCGCAATTAATGGTGCGTCATGTGTTGCATATGGATACTGATAATGTTGTACCACGTGGAATTAAAAAGAGGTATAACATAGATAAAATTAAAACGCGCACTGTGGATGATGTTTTTGAATTGGCAACTGAACGGACACACAATAAAACAAATCCAAATCGGAAATGGTTAATTAAGCATTGCCAGGTTTGGAAGAATATTTATAAAAAATCTTTAATCAAAGATACTCCGTTTATCAAAGGTATTTTATTTGAAGATTTTCCATGGTGGTCTGCGATTATGTTAAAACGGCCACGCGTGACGGTTGTGCCTTTGCCTTTGTATTATTATATCCCTAATTTTGGTGGAATAGTGTTATCTGCAAAGCAATTAAAAATTATGAAAAGTTTGTGCGCTGGAATAAAAAACGCATATCAGTTGTATGCTGAGAAAGCAGATACAGAACAAATGAAAAAATGGCAATCTCAATTTATGTGGTGGTTTGTGAATTGGGCGTTTCGAAAATTGAAATATTTGAAAACGGACGAGGATATTGAATCCGCACGTGCTGAATTTATCGAAATGAACAAATTTGGTGTGTTTAATTCTGTGCCAAATGAATGGTATGGATTGCGTGAATCAATTTATAAGTTTATCCAAGGAGTTTGATTATGAGCAAAGTTCCTGTGGTTTCTGTTATAATACCTGTATATAATGCTGGTAAATTTTTGCATAGGTGTTTGGATTGTGTTTTGAATCAAACGTTTACAGACTTTGAAGTTATTTGTGTCAATGATGGCAGTGTTGATGATAGCAAAGATATATTAAAATCATATTCTAAATTAGATAAACGCATAAAATTTCTGGATAAATCAAATACGGGTGTTTCTGAATCTAGGAACGTTGGATTACAAAAGGCCAAAGGAAAATATATTTTGTTTATGGATGCTGATGATTGTATACATCCTCAGTTATTAGAAATTACTTGTTTTTTAGCAGAAAAATATAACGCTGATGTTGTAAATTTTAAATACATAAAAAAACGATATGAATCTATCCGGGATTATTTGAAAAAACGATTTGATAAACAAAGGGTTAGCGTGAAAGAAACAGATTATTTGTTAAATTTTTCTACGGAAAAAAACCATGGTCTTTCAATTTGGAAAATCAGACGTAGTTATATTTGGTCGCATTTGTTTAAAAAAAGTTTCGTGCAGAACATAAAATTTCCAAAGAATATAAATGTAGGAGAAGATTTTGTTTGGTGGTCAAACGTATTGTATAAAAAACCGTTGGCTGTGATTACTAAGATACCTTTGTATTTTTATATTCCAAATGCTCAATCTGTGTTGGGTAGTTTGAAAAGATTGGTCTATATTAAAAATATGACAAAAGCGTTAATAAAAAATTGGTCTTTGTTCGAGAAAGCTGATGCCAAAGATAAAAAACTATATTTACAAGAGTTTATTTGGCCAGTAATTGTGTCTGTGGTTCGTAATTATGATTCTTTGTCTGATGTCAAAGATAAGGGTATTGCAAAGAAAGACCTGTTAAAAATATACAAAACGGGCATGGTGCAAAATGTTGTTGATTCACATAGCACAAAGTATCGGGAAAAAATAAAGAAAATCTTATATTCCTGATTTTTTAAAACGTTGCGGAATTTTTACAACTATTTTTAATCCAAACATTGCGGGTTTACGTAGTGCGTATATTGGACGGCAATATGTTTGCAACACGCGTGCTATTTTTAACCATTTTTCAGATTTTGGTTTTGATTTAGTGATAATGTTTATTGTTCCGTTCCCACGGCGTTTAAGGTGATTTAACCAATCTCCGCCGCGTTTTTTTGCTTTGGTTTCCAACATATCCATATCTATTGCGCCAAAATGCAACAGGTATAAATTTTTATCTATGTGAAAATTATGGTGTTTTATGCTGTGGAATCCGCTGCCCCAAGTAACGGGTTTGTTTATTACGACTGGTTTGGTGTATCTGGTCGATAACAGGGCATATTCACGCTGTTCTAGAAAAGGTCCGTTTTTATCTAAAATTGCTTCATTATAAAGATGTTGTCCGACATCTAAACCCAAACCTGAGAGGGTTGTATGAATTTTTTTGTTTGATAAATATTGATGTAAACTTTGTTTGGTGCGCGGGTCAACAATTAAGAATTCATCGCTGTCACAACCGATAACTATGTCATATTTTTGCAATAGTTTATGTGCCAGTTCAGAAATTTTATTTATTCTGTATTTATCCCCAGCTGCACGAGACATTTGTTTGTGTTCTAATTTTGTTATGTGTGCGCGACCGCAATTTTCAGGATTCTTTTGATCTGTGCCGTCCAGTAAAATATAAAGGTTTTCAGTTCCGATTTGTTTCCCGTAATAAGCAATCCAACGCGATAAGAAAAAATCATCATCACGTGCCATTGTTATGACTGCTATTTTTTTATTTTTTATCATATTCCACCATTTTTTAATTTTTTTAATCCATATGTTATGTTGCGATATATAATTTTTATTGGATTAGAAGTTAAAAACCATATCATATAATCTTTGCCATAAATACGATTTGCTGTTTTCATAACAGATTGAACGGCTTTTTTATCACTGTGATTCAAAATGTATTTTATCTGTTTGCCAAGCGCGCCATTATGTCTTGTGAAAGACAGTTTTTTTACAAAAGGGCAGCCAGCAAGAAACAAAGATTTCGGGGTATTATAAGTTTTTCGTCCACGAACTGTATACAAACCAGCCCATGAACATCCGTTGTTTTTTATAACATTAGTTAGACCGTGTTCGTATTGTATCGTGACACTTATTTTAGACGTTTGTTTTTTTATGCTGGTTATGAAATCTTGGAACCATCGAGATGTAAATATTTTTTTATTCAAACGTACAAACCATGATTCTATATACGAATGAGTTTTGTGTTCACATTTTATGATACCAACTGCATCTGCGGAATTTTGTTCTATGGTATTTAATATTTTTTTGATGTCAAACATTGGTCCGAATACAGAATCGTTGATTAAATATAATGAATCATAATTTTTTAATATGTCTTTGTCATACGCGTATTGAAAAGCACGTTTGTAAGAGCCAAAGTCATATTCTTCGTGTCGTCCCACAATTTGATGGATAGTATAAGGTTTTAATTTATCAATTTCAGATTTTGAACAATTACAATCAAAACAGACAATTATATCACCGTGTTTTGACAAAGTTTGAACATAATAAACCAATGCATCATCAATGATGCCTTGTTTATCAAAGCCGGCAAATAAAAATAATTTTTTTGTTATAGACATATTTTTCTTCTATGATTACTATACATGTTTTATAAATAATTTGCAAGATATCTTGATTTTTAAGGGGCGTTAATTAATAATACTTCTTAGGTGAAGAAAGGGTTGAAATATGACTGTAACTTATGACAACAAAAGAAATGATATAACATTTTGTACAATGTGTTTTAAATTACCACAGCAAGGAAATTTATCTTCTATAAAAGGGGAAAATAGAAAATATGAAGAGTTTTATTTGGCTTCATTAAAAACATTGTGTGAAACTTTTAAACAGGTGGCACTTTGGTGTGATAAAGAAACGGCGAAATATTTAGAAAAAGCGGGGTTGTTAGAAAAAGTAAATGTTTGTGTCATGGATTTACAAGATTTACCACATTGGAATGAACGTGAAACTTGTCGAAGTATAATGTCTAGAATGAAAAAATATGTTGGTTATTTTTTACATCATCGTTCGCCGGATGTATGGGTTGATTATTTGCCTTTGGTATGGGCAAAGCCGGCTGTTATAGATTGGGCGGCAAAAAATAATAAATTTAAAAGTGATTATTTTATGTGGATTGATGCTGGTGCGTTTAGTTCTAAATATGCGAATTCTTCTGTATGGAACAATTGGAATGGGCATATCGGTGCAAAACCTGAACGGGTTCGTATGACGATAGCTGTGACTTTGGGAAAGTCGCGTCCGCATTTTGTACCACGTTTTTTATATGATTTATATAAATTTTTATTTGTGAAACCTATTCAACCTGCAAATGCGAAAAATTTAGCAAAGCAAAATATTATAGATATTGCGATGACTAATGCAGATTATGATGTTCCTGGGGGAAGTTTTATGGTGCCAAAGACAAAAGCTCATGATTTTTATGATATGTTTGAACGTACTCGTAAAATAATGAAAAAACATGATTTGGTTTGTGTGGAACAGGGTGTGTTTCAAGCAATGATGAAATTTGATGTCGATGATATGTTTGAATTAAAATATATCAAAGGATACGAAGGCTTATATTCTGCTGTTGCAGATAAAAATCCTGATGTTTTATTATAATTAGTAAAAACCCGCTTAAAGCGGGTTTTTTATCTAGTCTGTTTCTGCATAACGGTATGCTTTTTTGCGTTTACCGCTATCCAATTCTTTCTTGCGCAGACGAATTGTTGATGGTGTAACTTCTACCAATTCATCGTCTTGGATATAAGACAGCGCTTCTTCCAAAGACATTTTTCTTGGTGGAGCTAAGAATAATTTTTCATCAGCCGTAACGGAACGAACGTTTGTTAATTGTTTTCCACGAACAGGGTTGACTTCGATATCGTTTTCTTTGCTGTGTTCGCCAACAATCATACCTGAATAAACTTCTGTTTGAGGTCCAACAAACAAAACACCGCGTGGTTCCAAATTGTGCAAAGCGTATGTAGTAGTAGAGCCTGCTTCCATAGAAACCAAAACGCCAGGACGATATTGAGTAATTGGACCGCGATAAGAATCATATTTATCAAATACGCGGTTCATGATACCTGTGCCACGAGTGTCAGTTCTGAATTCAGATAAATAACCAATCAGACCACGGGATGGTGCAGAAAACACAATACGTGTTTTTCCAATGCCAGACGGTTTCATTTCAGTAATGGTTGCTTTGCGTTTAGTCATTTTTTCAATAACAACACCGCTGAATTCGTCATCAACATCAATAACGACTTCTTCAATGGGTTCTAATTTTTCGCCATTTTCACTTGTTTGCATGACGACGCGTGGGCGCGATACAGATAATTCAAAACCTTCACGGCGCATTGTTTCGATTAAAATCCCCAGTTGTAATTCGCCGCGTCCAGAAACTTCAAAAGCTTCGTTGTTTGCGCTTTGTGTTACGCGAAGCGCGATATTTGTTTCGGCTTCTCTGAACAATCTTTCGCCAATCATACGTGAAGTTAACTTTTTACCGCTTTTACCTGCAAGTGGTGAAGTATTTACAAAAAATGTCATGGTCAAAGTTGGTGGGTCGATTGGCATAGCAGGAATTGGTTCGTTAACAGATGAATCGCACAAAGTATCTGCCACAGTAGCTTTTGAAAAACCGGCTAAAACAACGATGTCCCCAGCCGATGCACTTTCGCGGGAAACCTTGTTTACGCCTTGGTGTTCAATGATTTTTGTAATTTTTGCATTTTCGATAAATTCACCATTCATATTTATCGCTTTTACCGACTGTCCAACGCGAACAGTACCTGATTCAATTTTACCTGTTAAAATACGACCGACATAAGGGTCTGCTTCCAATGTTGTTGCTAACATAGTGAAAGGTGCATCCAATTGACATCTTGTACCGTTGCAATCCGGAGCAGGGACATGATCAACAATCAATTGGAATAGCGGTGTTAAATCTTTTTTTGGATTATCAATATCTTTTAAATCACGAATTGCCCAACCATCACGACCGCAAGCATAAAGATAAGGAAAATCAAGTTGAGAATCTGTTGCGCCAAGCTTATCGAACAAATCAAAAGTTTCTGTTAAAACTTCATCTGGACGTGCGTCAGAACGGTCTATTTTGTTAATGCAGACGATAGGACGCAAATTTAATTTTAATGCTTTGGATAATACAAATTTGGTTTGAGGAAGTGGTCCTTCGGCGCTATCAACCAAAAGCACTACGCCATCAACCATAGATAAAATACGTTCTACTTCGCCGCCAAAGTCTGCGTGCCCAGGGGTGTCCACAATGTTAATTTTATATTCGCCCCATTGAATAGATGTAGGTTTTGCAGAGATGGTAATTCCGCGTTCGCGTTCTATGTCACCGCTGTCCATAACGCGGTCTTCGACATGTTCGTTTTCGCGGAAAGTTCCGGCTTGTTTTAACATATTGTCAACCAAAGTTGTTTTGCCGTGGTCAACGTGTGCGATAATAGCAATATTACGTATTTTCATCTTGTTCTTCTTTGTTTTTGCAAGGCGGTATATTATACCATATTTTTCAGTTTTCGCCAAATTATATCTGAATTATTGACAATTGCAACAAATTTGTCTATAATGAACGAGAGAAATTTTTTTAGGTGTGTTTCAAGGTATAAATTAATGACGACGGACTTTACATCTGTGGTTAAGTTATTTTTTGCCTCTGTGTATAGGTATGTAGACAGGGCGAGTTTTTCTTGTTGCAAAGATGATGCAGATAAAGCTGTTCAAGAAGTCAAAAATATAGAAGCAAAAATTTATGATTTAATTACAGAGCGCTGTAAATCAGGTTATAATGCGTATGTCTTGTATCGTAAACAGTATAGTATATGGGCTTTTGAATATACCGGTTTAGATAAGGTTTTGATTGATAAAAATGTTTGGTTTGCATATAAACAAGTGATAGACAAAATTTGTGAATATTACAGTGTTGTAATCCCAAGAGATATAAGAGTTATACAGGCTTTTAGACTTTGGATGTGTGCGATAATGGCTTCTAATTTGAAATTAGTTTTTAAAGCAAAAAATGTCAAAAAAAGGTCGAAATAAAAAATATTTTTTTGCTTGACATTGTTATTTTTTGTCTATACTGTATATATATATGTAATTTGTGTATACAAAATAAAAGAGGGTACAAAATGCTTATAATTAACATAGATAGAACTGTTGAAACGTTGTTAAACAAATACGTGCAGCACTGTGCAAGGGTTTTGGAAAACAAACGCAAAAGTTTTGCAAAAATGAAGAATGTGACAGATTTAGAACGTGAACTCGATGCATATAATGAAAGTTTGAAATCTTACGAATTTTTAAAAAAAGTCGCAAAAAATCCAAAAGCGTATTTATATTCTGGTCAAGATATTTTCTATACTGAATTACAAAATGGTGAATCTTTATATTCTAAATTACAGCATGTTATAAATAATGATTTTGGTAATGGCACATCTTTGTTGGTTCGTTTGTGTGAAGCAATCGCGCATCATGTATCTAGCCCTTTTGAAAACAAAGGTGATTGGGAATATTGGTCTGGTAAGTGTGATATGGATGCCGAACAAATTTTAAAAATAAACAAAATAGTGAATTTATTGGATGCAAATGATTTTGTTAAATCTTTAAAAGACATTTTGCCAGTACGCGCCTTTGTTCCACGTGAAGCACAAACAAAATAAAAAAATCGCCCGTTTGGGCGATTTTTTAATGTTTTCCACCAATCTTTGTTCTGCCCCCCATCAAAGGTTGTAATTTTTTTGGGATATTTACAGAACCGTCTGCGTTTTGGTGGTTTTCTATAATTGGAACCAAAGCGCGAGGCAGGGCGATTCCTGTGCAATTCAGGGTTGCGACAAATTTCACTTCGCCTGTGGCATTTTCGCGATAACGTGTATTTATTCTGCGTGCCTGGAATTGTCCAATTGATGAACAAGAACCCAATTCACGATAAGAATTTTCAGATGGGAACCAAGCTTCTACATCATTCATTTTGACTTTGTTAAATCCCATGTCCCCAGTAGAATTTGCAATCACACGATAAGGTAATTCAAAATCTTCCATTAATTCACACATATTATTTAATATGAGTTCGTGCATTTCGTCGCTTTGTTCTGGTTTACAAAATATGTATTGTTCAACCTTGTTAAATTGATGTACACGGACGATTCCGCGGGTGTCACGACCTGCGGCGCCAGCTTCTTTGCGAAAACATTGTGAAAAACCAGCATATTTTATCGGTAATTCATTTTCGTTTAATATTTCGTCAGCATGCAAAGAATTTAAAATAATTTCTGATGTGCCAGCCAAACATCTGTCTGTGTTTGTTAACATAAATACATCATCGTTCATCACAGCCAAATCAGAACCCATAAAATGACCAGCGTTAAATATTGTTTGTGGTTTTGTTATAGATGGACATTCTATGTATTTAAATCCTTTGGCAATTAATTTTTGAATTGTATAGGTTTGCACAGCTAAATCTAGTTCTGCCAATTCGCCACATAACGCATAAACGCGAGTGCCACAAATATTTGCGATTTTTTCTGGCATCCACCAACCGTTCATATCTAATAATTCCCATTGTGGACGAGGCGTAAAATCAAATTTTGGAATATCGCCTATACGGCGGATTTCAACGTTTGTAGATTCGTCGTCGCCGACAGGAGATTTACTGTCTGGGATTTGTGGAACACGATGAAGCAAGTCATTTAATATAACTTCTTTCTCGGCCAATTCAGCCATATCATTTGCGATTTCTTCGCTTATCGCTTTTGATTTAGCAATTAATGTTACCTTGTCAGAACTGGTTGGTATTTCTTTAGATATTTTATTTTTTTCAGCGGTTTTTGTTTGCGTTATTGTTTTTAATTCGCGGACACGAACATCCAATTTCAAAATATCGTCAACCACATCAGGAAAATTTTTAACCTTGCAGGCATTTTTTACGATATCTGGATTTTCACGAATAAATTTTATATCTAACATTTTTTATACCTTCTTTATTCTTTGGAATTTATATAAGCGATTGCATCCATAGCGGCGCTGCAACCAGTTCCGACCGCGGTTGCAATTTGCATTTTTATGTTGCTTTTAACATCGCCGGCAACAAACATACCCTTTGGTAAGGCTTCGTCAGCCAAGCGTCCCATATCATCGCGTTTAATTGTTTCAGATAAATAATCTGTATTTGCTTCGTGACCAATTGCAACAAAAATACCATCTGTTTCTATTTCTTTGCCGTCCGTAGTTGTTGCAACAAGTTTATCGCTTTCTTTACATTGTTTAATAGATTTTAATTCAGTATTGAAAATACATTCTATATTTTCGCGTTCTTCGACACGTTCACGTAATACTGCTTCTGCGCGGAAGAATTCAGATTTACGATAAATAATTTTTACACTTTTTGCGATGTCGGCCAGATATAACGCGTCATTCAACGCAGCGTTGCCACCACCAATCACCAATACATCACGTCCGTTATAAAAGAATCCATCACATGTTGCACAATAAGATACACCATGTCCGAATAATTCACGGGCACCATCTATTTCAAGACGGCGGGCAGATGCCCCAGTTGCCAAAATAACTGTTTTCGCATCAAATGTTTTGCCATTATCGCATACGACGGTAAAAGTTTCATCATCATTGAATTCAATATTATTAGCTGATGCAAATTCAAATTGTGTTCCAAAAGAAGTTGCTTGCTTTTTCATGAACATAATTAATTCCAGGCCAGAACCAGCCCAGCCCGGGTAATTTTCAAGTTTGGCAATTTCACCTGTTTGACCGCCAAGCGATGCGCCGGCCAAAACCAAAGTACTTTTTTTTGCGCGACCCGTGTATATAGCAGCTGTTAAACCTGCGGGGCCAGAACCAAGTATTATTGTATCGTACATATCTTTTCCTATCTTTTTTACCAGTCAAGCATAGCACAAAAACCATATCTTGCAAATACAAAATGGTCAATATTATGTGTAAAATAATTATTTTTTGAAGTATTTTTTTAATGTTTCGTATGCGTTTGTGATGCGGGTAAATTCAGCGGTTGATGACTTATCTTTGGCTGTGTCTGGGTGATATTTTTTCGCAAGTGCGCGATATTTTGTCCCAACTTCACGCCAAGTCGCAGTTATCGGTAAACCAAATACTTGCAAGGCAGATACAATTTGTGATGGCACTGTTTTTTTTGCTGGCATTTTATCAAATGTAGAACGGCCAGTTAAAAAATCATTTAAAAACTGAATGTATTCTGATTCGTTTTTATTCGCTTTTTCTTTGTCTTTGTCAGCAATGCCGAATGTTTCGCGTTCCCATTCCGCGTCTATTTCATCTGGTGTCATATTGGCGTAATAATTCCAATTTTTATTATATTCTGCGGCATGTTCTTTGCAGAACATCCAATAATCTTTTAAATCACGTGATTTTGGCGCACGACATGTGCCTGCTTTGGTGCAACCTGGATGATCGCATTTTGTTATCATTTTTATATATCCTTGATTTTATTATGTGCCAATGGATGTGCGTTTTCAACTGTGTCGCGTAATTTTTCAGGCAAAACATGAGTATAAATTTGGGTTGTAGAGATGTCTTCGTGTCCCAGCATTGTTTGTATCACGCGAAGATTTGCACCACCTGCCAACAGGTGAGAAGCAAAAGAATGACGCAATACGTGTGGACTTACGCGGTGCGGGTCAATGCCAGCAAGGACGGCGCATTTTTTCAAAATCTTGAAAAACCCATCTCTGGTTATATGTCCAGATTTAGAATTTGTTGGAAAGATATACCTAGAATCTGTTTCACCACGAATATTTAACCATTTATGCAGTGCATCTTGAGCAGCTTCGTGCATGGGGACCAGTCTTTCCTTGGCGCCTTTGCCGTGAATCAATAATTTGTCGCCCAGATTTGCAGACATTGGTAATTCACACAGTTCTGATACACGCAGACCCGATGCATAAAGTAATTCTAACATACATTTTAATCGTGCTGATGTTTTTATATCGCCAGAAGAAGATATTAATAATTCTATTTCTTCCGGGGATAAATATTTGGGCAGTGCGCGTCCGCGTTTTGGTAATTCAAGATTTATTGTTGGATTTTTTGTTATGATTTTTTCGAGCATTAAAAATTTATAAAAAGTACGCA
This sequence comes from uncultured Pseudomonadota bacterium, assembly GCA_947303585.1. Lineage (GTDB taxonomy): Bacteria > Pseudomonadota > Alphaproteobacteria > Rs-D84 > Rs-D84 > Enterousia. The sequence continues at coordinate 50,381 of CAMYYT010000003.1, forward strand.
AACTGCTTGCCTTGCGCGCAATAGAAGAAGGTTTATCTGGCAGGTGCGACAAATAATTTTGTATGTCTTGTGCTGATGCGTTCAATAAATTTCCAATTGAATTTTCGGCATGATATAAATCAGAAGAATAGGCCGATAATGTGTTTTTGCCACGACCTTTTTCTGCTGCCAAAGCTTCAAGAAAAATTTCTATGTATTTCATGGATAAAGAACCGTTTCTGTAAATTCAGGGTTAGGCGCAAATGATATTATCATCAAAACTGATAGTAAAATTATTATTGCCCAGATTATGTATTTTGTATGATTTTTTTTTCTTTTGTTTAATGGCATGATAAATTCCTAGATTGTATCGAAACTTGTTATGAATACGCATGCGCCAGCTATGATTATTATTTGTGGCGCAACGATTGCTATTAATGGTGGTAAAACTCCGGTGTTGCCCAAGGCATTAAATAGATTCACTATAAAATAAAGCCCAAAACAAGTCAAAATACCCAAACTAAATTTTATTCCAAAACTATAATTTCTGCGCTGTTTGGTTTGAGAAAAAGCGATGCCTAAAATAACCATTGCTATCATATTCAAAGGCAAAAAGAATAATGTCCAAAATTGAACCAAGTGTCCACGCATTGAAACACCGATGTGGTTCATCTTTTTTATAAAGCCTGGTAATTGCCAAAAAGAAATCTGGTCTGGTTGAAGATATCTGTCCAGAATGGTTGTCGGTGTTAATTTTGTGTCAATGTGTTTGTTGGTCTTTTTTATAACGCCTTCGGAATTTATTATTTCTGCATTTTCAATATCAAATCCGTTTGGTGACAGAATTCCTGATTTTGAAAAAACCCGTTCTTTGATTTTAAAGTTTTCGTCTTGAAGTAATATTGTTATGTTATCAAAAACAATATCTCTGTTTTGCGAGATATGTAATCCGTCTGCACGGGCCATTAAAAATCCATCGTCTGATGATTCACGAACCCAAATAGCGTTGTCTACCAATTTCAATTGGTGACCAGTTAAGTTGCTGTTAGTAAGTTTCACAGAGTATGGGTTTACTACTGTTGATGCAAATATACCGATAATAAACGCGCCAATTAAGAAAGGTCTGGCAATTTGAAAAGGTGATAGACCCGTTCCAGATATTATTATTAGTTCTGATGATTTTGTAAGGTTATAAAATGCGACCAGCGTTCCCATAAATACTGCCAAAGGCAAAAATAATGGAATATATTCCAACAATCTTATCCAAGTGTCCATAAGTGTGGATATTGTGTCTGGATTAGCAGAAAGTCTTTCCACGAATGTTACCGTAAAGATTACACCGCATACTGTAAGCATAACTAAAAAGAAGCTCGCAAAAAAACGGCGCAATAGGAATAGTGTCAAAACATTAGGTTTAAATCTATACATAATCTGTATTATAATAGTTTGAAATCATAATTGCAAAATTAAATTTAATGTTATATTGTTATGTTCAAAACAAAGGTGGTATTTATGGAAAGAAAACCAATTTCTCGGCAAGGATTCGAAAATCTTGTCCAAGAATTAAAAGATTTAAAAGAAAATCAAAGACCTGAAATATTAAAGGTTGTTCAATGGGCGCGCTCTTTGGGCGATTTGTCTGAAAACGCAGATTATAGTGCTGCCAAAGAAAAACAGCGTCAAATTGATAAAAGAATTCAATTTATTGAATCTACCATTGAAAATTCACAGATTGTAGATATTGATAATCTTTCTGGGGATCGTGTTGTCTTTGGTGCCAAGGTTGTCACAGAAGACGAAGACGGTAATAAAATGGAATGTCGTATTTTATCTGATGTTGAATCTGATGGTCGTATGGTTATATCTTGCACTTCGCCTGTGGGGCGTGCATTAATCGGCCATTGTGTCGGGGATACTTGCGTGGTTAGATTACCAAGCGGTGAAAAAGAATTTGAAATCATAGATGTAAAATTCAAGGACTAGGATGCCGATTCGTGTTTTACCAGATTTTTTGATAAATCAAATCGCAGCAGGCGAAGTTGTTGAAAGACCCGCAAGTGTTGTCAAAGAATTGGTTGAAAATGCGCTGGATGCCGGTGCTAATCAAATTATCATAGATGTTGTTGATGGTGGTCGCACGTTAATTTCTGTGATTGATAACGGACATGGTATGGGGCGCGAAGATTTGGCAAATTGTGTATTGCGACATGCTACTTCTAAATTACCAAACGATGATTTGTTGAATATAAATTTTATGGGGTTTCGTGGAGAAGCTCTGCCGTCGATTGCGTCTGTGTCTAATATGACCATAGATACTTTTGATGGCAAAGGGGAACATGGGCTTCGTTTGGATGCAGATACAAATGAAATAAAACCGTCTGATTGGGAAAGTGGAACGCGTATACGGGTTGCAAATTTGTTTGCGAAAACCCCTGCTAGATTAAAGTTTTTAAATACTGATAAATCTGAAATGATGGCGGTATTGGATGTAGTTAAAAGATTGGCGATGTCGTGTAATGATGCTGGATTTGTATTGAATAATAAATGGCGGTTTCCAAAGGGTCAAGATTTGATTGAGCGCGTTATTTCTGTGATGGGGGAAGATGTTCGTGGACAGATGTTATCCGTTGATGCGCAATCAAGTTCAGCAAATATAAGATTACATGGTTTTATATCAAAACCAACTTTGCGTCGTGCTTCGTCGGTGGACCAATATTTATTTGTTAATGGACGTCCGGTTAAAGACAAAGTTTTGGTTGCCGCATTGCGTGCGGCATATATGGATGTTATGCATGCGCGGGAATTTCCGCTTTGTGCTTTGTATCTGGAATTACCTTCCCGCGAAGTGGATGTTAATGTGTCCCCAGCAAAAACAGACGTGCACTTTTTAGAACCGTCTCATGTGCGTGCTTTTATAATTAAAACTTTGCGTGAAACACTGTCAAAAACTTTGAATGAAGATATTCAAAATACAGTTGTTGTTCCAAATACAAAATTTGAAATTCCAGTAAGACAAAGTTTTGTTGATGAAGACATAATGAAATCAAATTTATATGCTAAAAGTTTTGTTGCTGAAAAAGATGTATACGGTGAAAATAGCCGTATACAAGAAATTCGTGAAGATAAAAAAGTTGAACAAAATTTAATAGATTCTGAATTCGATTTGCCACTTGGTCGTGTAATAGGGCAATTAAATAATAAGTATATTTTAGCAGAAAATAAAAATGGCTTTGTTATTGTTGACCAACATGCTGCGCATGAAAGAATTACATATGAAAAATTACGCAAACATGAAATAAAAACACAGCCGCTTTTGACACCTGTGGTTATTAATTTGCGAAGCGAAGAAGTTGATGCTGTGTTGATGATAAAAGATGAATTGCAACAATGTGGTTTGCTTTTGGACAGGTTTGGGGACACCGCAATAGCAATTTTTGAAAAGCCAGCTGATTGGGATTTGAATTGGGAAAATGTTTTGAAAGAAATCGCAGATGAAGTTCGTGCTTATGGACATTCTTCAAGGTTAAATGAAAAATTGCATTTGAAATTGGCGAATTTTGCATGTCATCATTCGGTAAGAAGCGGGCGAAAGTTGAATTTTGATGAAATGAATGCACTTTTGCGTGATATAGAACGCACAGAGCGGGGCAGCGAATGTAATCATGGACGTCCTGTGTATAAAGTAATAGCGATATCAGAATTGGATGCCATGTTTGAAAGGATTTGATATATTTTTGCTTTACTTGCGTGGGTTTTTTTACTAGTGTTAGTCTATAAAAAAGGAGATTATTCATGAATGAAACAATAGAAGTTGTTAATCAAACTGCTCAAGATGCACAAGCTGTTCAACAAAATGCTACGCTTTCTATGTGGATTTATTTCATTGTTATTGTGGCTTTTGTATATTTCTTTATGTATCGTCCAAATAAAAAACGTATGGTGGAATATCAAAAGATGTTGGACAGTATAAAGGTTGGCAATCGTGTCTTGGCTGCTGGTATTTATGGAACTGTGAAAAAAGTTAATGAAAAAACCATAGATATGGAAATTGCCAAAGGCGTTGTTATCGAAGTAAGTAAAAACGCGGTTGCAAGCATTGAATAATTTCAGGGGTATGTTATGTTTAAGAAGTTAGCTATTATATTTGTTTCGTTGTTTGGTATTTTGTTATCAGTACCAACATTGTGTCCTTCTTTGGCACCGTATTTTCCATCTTGGATACAGCCAATTCCATTGGGATTGGATTTGAAGGGTGGGGCGCAACTTTTGTTAGAAGTTGATACAGATGTTATGTTAAAAGAAAAGTCTGCTCAATTATATGACGAAGTGCGCAGCGCTATGATAGATAGAAGCAAAGGTGTTATTCGTTTTTCTGAATTGCGTAATGATGGAAAAAGTGTAAGCTTGATTGTTCGTGAAGAAGACGAAGTATCTAAAGCCAAGGGGCGCTTGAAAAGCGTATTGGGAAATAATGTAGATATTACTTCTTCAGGTAAGAGTTTGACCGTATCGTATACTACAAAAGCACGTGAAGAAATGGTTCAAGATGCGATGAATCGTAGTATTGAAATTGTTCGTCGTCGTATTGATGCATTGGGAACAAAAGAACCTTCAATTCAATCTCAAGGTGGAAAATATATTTTGGTTCAATTGCCTGGTGTTGATAACCCGGAACGTATAAAAGAGCTGATTGGAAAAACTGCCAAGATGTCCTTTCATTTGGTTAATGAAAATATAACAAATGAACAATTACAATCTGGACATGCGCCAAGCGGAACTATGTTTTTGCAATATATGGAAAATCCAGGACAATTGATACCTGTGTATTCTCGTGTGGAAGTGTCGGGGGACAGTTTGAAAAATTCACAGGCTGATTTTGATCAAAATAATATGCCTGTGGTGACAACTGAATTTGATGCTTCTGGAACGCGTCGTTTTGCAAAATTGACAACAGAACATGTTAATGAACGTTTTGCGATTGTGTTAGACGATAAAGTTTTGTCTGCACCTACGATTCGTGAACCGATTCCAGGGGGACGTGGTCAAATATCTGGTGGATTTACATTACAAGGTGCCAAAGATTTGGCTGTGTTATTGCGTAGTGGGGCTTTGCCTGCGCCACTTTCTGTGATAGAAGAAAGAACGGTTGGGGCGGGTCTTGGTGCTGATACTATTGCGACCGGTAAAATTGGTGCGGTAGTTGGTGTTATCTTTGTATTGGTATTTATGGCAATGCTTTATGGTGTGTTCGGTTTGTTCGCTGATATCGTCTTGGTTGTCAATTTATTGATGATTATAGGTGTGTCGGCTTTGTTCGGGGCAACTTTGACTTTGCCTGGTATTGCAGGTATCGTGTTGACTTTGGGTATGGCTGTGGACGCAAACATTTTACCGTTTGAAAGAATCAGAGACGAAGTACGCGCGGGAACACCGACATTGCGTGCTGTGGATTATGGTTTTGTACGTTCTACCAAAACTGTTTTGGACGGTGAATTAACGAATTTAATTTGTGCGTTGATTTTGTTCCAATTTGGTGCAGGTCCGATTCGTGGTTTTGCTGTAACTTTGTCGATTGGTGTTATGACAACTTTGTTTACATGCTTGTTGTTGACACGCGTTTTTGTAGACTATTACATGAACGGTAAAAACAAGAGAATCAAGTACATAAGAAATAAATAATATAGTAAAAGTGCACAGAAGGAGTTATTTATGAAACTGCATTTTATGAAATATCGTAAATTATCATATTGGATTTCTGTAATCTGTATAGTGTTGTCGATATTGTCTATTGTGTTTAAGGGCTTTAATTATGGTATAGACTTTTCGGGTGGTATTTCTATGGAAGTAAAACCTACATCGGCTGAATATACCATAGATAAAATGCGCCATGATTTGGCAGAATTTAAGCCTGAATTACAGGCTGTGGATGGGGATGCTATTTTGTTGCGGGTTGGGCTGCCCAAAGGTTCAACAGACGAACAACAGAATGAACGTGTTAGTGAAATAAAAAATATTTTGGGTGACCATGTGACTTATTCTCAAGTTCAAGTGGTTGGACCAAAAATTGGTGGCGAATTAATACGTGGTGGTATTTTGGCTATATTGGTTTCGTTTGTTTTGATGTCTATTTATATTTGGGTAAGATATCGTGGTGGATATGCTGTGGGATCTTTTGTGTCTTTGATATTCGACCTTGTTTTGATGTTCGGGTTCTTTTCCATAGCAGGGCTTGAATTTAATCAAACCGCTATCGCAGTTATTTTAATGGGGGTAGGTTATTCCATTAATGATAAAGTGGTAAACTATGACAGAATAGACGAGAATATTAAAAAGTATCACAAGATGCCAATAAGTGATGTTATCGATTTATCTGTTAATGAAATGTTGTATCGAACAATTATGACAAGTGTGTCTACTATTTTGGCTATGGTTGGTATTTATTTGTTCGGTGGGCAAATGTTGCAAGAATTTGCTATTGCGATGACTTTTTCAATTATCAGCGGAACATTAACAAGTATTTACATTTCTAATGTAATATTGTATCATTTCAATCTGAGAGAGACAGAATATTAAAACTTGTTATAGTCAGACCAAGTGGAGAAAAAGGGAGGAATCACAAATGAAAATATATAAAATCTTTTTGATGCTTGGTCTGGTTGTTTTTCCGTTTGTCGCGGGTGCAACAGATTTATTTCACGATGATGTTAAAATTCAAGACGGCATGGATGTTCGTGCTACTTCAGAAGTATTTGCTGATATTTATGAAAAATTAGATGGTGTGAATTGGGCTGGAAAAAATATAGATGTTGTAATTGAAAGTTTGGAAAAATTAAATCCAAATGCACATATTGCGGCGACAGGTGAACGTGCTGTGTTGGTGTGGGGGGACGAATTGATTGCTAATTTCCCATACCCAGAAAGTAAAGATTGGAAAGGTTATGGCGAAGTAACAACTGCGCTGCTTTTGAAAATGCGTGAAAGGGATGCGCAATTGCGTTCTCTTTATGACGCGGCTTTGTATCAAGTTGTGGTAAATGCCTTGCTTTCTGGAATTGATCAAAACGGTAATTATATTTATTCCAAAGATGTATTAAGTGGCGGAGATGATAAAATTTTAACCAGTATCGGTTTTGATGGTGGTCGTGATGAACGCGGTAATTTTCGTGTAACTGGGGTTTTCAAAGATTCTCCGGCAGATACGGCGGGTATTCGCGAAGGTGACATTGTATCCGAAGTAAACGGAATGCGTGTTGCGAATATGAGTGATGCTGATATGTCGGCGGTGTTGTCTGGGTATAATTCTGGGACTGCGAAATTAAAATTATTAACGCCGTTTGGGAATCGAAATGTGACTTTGCGTCGTGCTACGGTTATTTTGGCAGATGCAGATGTTATACATCGTTCTGATGTAAACTCAAAAGGTGGTTTTTTAGAAATTGTCGTTCACAAGATATCTGATGGGGCTGTGAATATTATAAATGAAGCTCTGAATAAATATAAGGATACAGAAGGTATTATTTTAGATTTAAGAACCAGCAGCGGCGATGATGAAAAAGCTGCTGGGAAATTGGCTGGGTTGTTTATGGGACAAAAACCAGTTATGAGAATTGCTGAAACAGCGGTTGATGAATTGGAAGTTGTTCCAGGTGGTGAAGCGATAACTGCGGCACCTGTGGTTGTTTTGATTTCTGATACAACGCGTGGTACAGCAGAAGCAATTGCATCGGCTTTTTATGAAAATAGTCGCGGCATATTGGTTGGAACCCCGACATCAGGGCGCGCCAGAATTGCAAGTTACATAGAATTAAATAATGGTGGCGTGTTGGAATTGTTGAACAAATCTGTAAAGACAGGAGGCGGAAATTCTTTGGATGGTCGCGGCGTTTTCCCAATAGTTTGTTTGTCTAATATAAGAAATTCTGGTCAAGCAGAAGCGTTCTTTCTTAATGTCGCCAATGGTAATTTCAACATACGTGATTATAACAAAGTCAAAGATGTTGATGTCAAGGCTTTGCGCAAGGCATGTCCGAATATCACAAGTGGTACTGACGAAGATGCGATGTCTGCCTTGGTTGCTTTGAAATTATTGACAGATAAAAAAATTTATAGTGAACTAATGGATTTATAAAATGTTTATAAGAAAAGATAATACATTAAAATGGAATTGGATTATTATTGCGGGGTTAATTACACTCGCTTTGGTTTTGGCTTGTGTGTTTGGTTTGGACAAAGTATTGTATTCTTGGATACATAATCCGAATTGCTTTCAATGGAGCTTTGGTGGCGGATTTTTTTGTTCTGTTGCTTTTATATTGGGCAAAGTGTTCAGCACGAAAGTATGGTTGGCTTTGACTGCATTGTCAGTAATAACATTTTTCATTTACAAAGCGGTAAAGAACGAAAATGATTTTAGGTTTGCTTTTGTAAAAATAAAGAACAGTTATGCGTTTTATATTTTTTGTTCTGTGTGGTTGGCATTTTTAACAACTGGTGTTTTGAAATTTTTAATAGGTCGGTCCAGACCAATTATATTCGAAGCATTAGATATGGTTTTGTTTGTTCCTGGGACATTTGAACACGTGTTTAATTCGATGCCGTCTGGACATACTGCGGTTACTTTTGCTGGATTGGTAATGATGGGATTGTTGATACCGCGCATAAAATGGTTAACTTGGGCTTTGGCGATAACGGTTGCGATTTCGCGCGTTTATATCGGTGCGCATTGGTGTGGCGATGTTATATTTGGGGCATTTATTGGTATGTTATGTGCCGATGTTATTAAAGTAGTTTTGAAAAAGATTAATACAAAATAATCATTTGGTTTTGTTAACAAAAAAAACACCCATTGGGTGTTTTTTTGAAATTTGTTTCGCAAAAAATTAAGCAATCTTGGCAACTTTCTTAGCAAGACGGGCAACTTTGCGAGAAGCGGTTTTCTTTGGCATTGTTTTGCCAGCTGCTTTCATGATTTTGCTTTCTGCTGCGCGTGTTGCAGCAACAGCAGCCGTTTTGTCACCAGATTCAATTGCGATTAACGCTTTCTTGGTTGCAGTTTTTACCGCGCTGCGACGGGCGGTATTAATTGCGTTCTTTTTTTCTGTTACCAAAATTCTTTTTTTGCATGATTTATGATTTGCCACTTTATTTTCCTTTTATTTTTGTTGGTTTTTATGTTATTTTATAAGAAAGAATTATAAAATCAAGGGAAAATAACATGATGTATCTAATTTCTTTAATTATTTCTTATTTGTTGGGGTCAATACCTTTTGGGCTGTTAATCGCAAAGTTGTTTAACAAAGGCGACATAAGAAAAGTCGGGTCTGGTAATATTGGTGCAACTAATGTTATGCGCGTTGGGGGATTAAGATTGGCTGGGCTTGTTTGGTTGTTAGATATGGCCAAGGCTGTGGCCGCGGTTTTAATCGGTCGATATGTTGGCGGTGAAGTGTTGGCTGTGTGGTGTGGTTTTGCTGCTATTGTTGGACATTGTTTCCCAATATGGTTGCGTTTCCATGGCGGCAAAGGGGTATCTTGTTTGTTTGGGGTTTTATTGGCTGTT
>CAMYYT010000004.1 GCA_947303585.1 uncultured Pseudomonadota bacterium
GGACAAGAGATTTTGGTTCTCTTTATCATGGTTCGAATCCGTGCGCTCCAACCAAAAATTCAACCGGCTTTATGCCGGTTTAATTTTTGGTCGCGCACGGATCGGTCAGAGCCCGCAAGGGCGCATGACCAATACGAGAATACACAATTAGAAAAATGTTAAAAAATCGAAGTTCACAAGATTTTTTTAATTTTTATTATTGTGTATCGAGGACACGTGCGTATTCCAGGAATTTGTATGGTGCGTTTTAATATTGGGTTCGTCGCGCCCGTTTGATTTGAAATCATCGTCCGCCTTTGGCGAGACAGGTTCGACTATGAGTAAGCAAAAACAAGCCTTGCGCAGTTTGAGCGCTAACGAATGCGGCGCAGTGTCGGCACAGCCGACCGAGCCAATCCGTGCGCCCGCAATATTTTTAATAGAGTTTTTGCATAGGGCTTTCGTTTGTTTTTGTCATAGTTACATCCTTTTTGTTTATTTTATTTTTTCGTTTGATTTATTCAATAATTCCACCAAACGTGTTGGATATTCATTGGTTTTGACCGGCCAAATTTGGTGTAAATTTTTGTCTGTAACAATATCTTTTTGATTTAAATGCCACCCACAAAAGCGATATTCAAATCTAGAGTACGGCCGACCGCTTTCATCAATCATCGGTATTGATTCTTGTCTGACGCCATCAAACCACATAGGCACATTATCATCAGCACACCGACGTTCAAAATCCAAAACATTACCATAATTGTCCTTAAGTATTTTACGAATATCATTCGGATAAAGTAATTTTACAGCGACATGAAAAAACAATTCGTCTGTAATTCGTTCTGGCGATATACCGTCACTTACTTTGCAGGTAACATAAACATTATAATAATCAAAACGACAGTTTTGCGCATAAGCTTTTAATTCTGCAAAGTTTCTTATATAATAATCGATTTTAAAATCTTTTGGAATAACATTGTATTCCAGCCAAGATCCGACCTTATAATTCATTTCAGTGTCCTTAAATGTATATTACCCATAGACACTCTCTGCTCCGGTATTTGACAGGATAGCATATTTTTGGCTGATGTCAACGAATTGGCACAAACAACATACCCATTGAATTTATAACATAAAACAATCTAAAACAAAATTATGATTTCTATTGACCGGGCTTTTGGTAAAGTTATATGATTACAGACACAGGAAAACAATCTTTAACAAAAAGGATTCAATATGAAAAAATTGTTTTTAGTAAGTATGTGTTGTGTAATGGGTGCTACGTCTTCCGCAAATGCAGGCTGGTTCGATAATTTATTCAAAAAAGATGCGGAACCACAAACATTAAGCGAAGCATGCAACACAGATGAAATCACTGCGGTTTGTCCTGAAATTGCATTGGGCGAAAAAACTTTGGCTGGATGTTTGTCTGACAATATAAAATCTTTATCAAGCAAATGCGCAAAATATGTTAAAAAATCTATCAAAGAAAACAAAGAATTGATTTTGGGTCAAAAAGAAGACACAACAAATGCAGCAAATGAACAGGTTAAAACAGCAAAAGATACTGTCGTAGAAACGAAAGCAACAGTAAAAACAAGTGCAAAAGCGGCCGGCAAGGAATTAAAAGACACAGCCAAGGCTGTTAAAACAACCGCAATAGAAACAGGTAAAGCTGTTAAAGAAATAGTTACCGAATAAAAAATCGCCTGTTGGGCGATTTTTTTCTAGAACTATTTTTTACGTTTTTTATTTATGACTTTCTTAGCCTGGTAATGTTCATCAACATAAGCCAATATTTTTTTGGTATTTTTTCTCATTATCGATTGCATATCTGTACAATGATTTTCCATTTCAGACATTAAAAAGCTTACCATTTCTTTTGCTGATTTCTGTTTTTTCCAAACACATTTACCAAACAAATAATATTTCTTGTAAAACGGATCTTCTTTTTTTGTAAACATCTAGTCCACCCCTTTATAATGTTATTTCTAACCTTGGTACATTAATCATTATACCAAAATTTTCATATTTTATCAATATTTAAACACAAGATTATCTAATAATATATATAATTGGCACGTTGTGGCCGGTGCAAAAATCTATGAAGAAATTGGCAAAGGCACGCACTTTTGGGGATTCTGCAATTTCAGTTCTGCAAATACATTGCATTTCTGTTTCATATTTAAAATCTAAATCTTTTAAACAAACAAGGTTTTTACTACTTTCTTCAAACCATTGTGGAAAAACAGTAATGCCATCCCCATCATTAACCAACCGGTATATCAAAGCCAAAGAATCTGATGTTGTATTCAAGTGTTTTGCATGTTTCATAATATCTTGAAATTCTGGTAAATTCATATATCGATTAAGCATACACAAATCATGATTTTCCAACAAATCGGCCAGATTTTTTGGAATGCCGTGTGTTTCCAGATATTTTTTACTGGCATAAAATTTCTTGTGTGCTTTGAATTTAAATAAAACTGTTCCATGAATATTTGGGTGAACTTTGGAATTAACAATCAAAATATCTGTATTAGATATATCTGGTTCTTGTTTCATTAATAATTCCAAACGAATTTTTGGATATTTAGCATAAAATTCCGATAAATCTTTTAACATAAAACTGCCGAACAAACCTTCTTCGGTCCAGACGGATATAGAACCGGACAAAGCATCTATGTCTACAAAGTTTTCTGAAATTTTATTAAGCAATTCTTCTATGGCGCAAATATCGTTGTATATAAGTTGTGCAGAATTTGTTGGCTGACTGCCGTCAAAGTTTCTGTTGATAAGTTTAGTATTAAATCTATCTTCTAAATCCTTAATCAGCTGGGACAGATTAGAATTCTTCATACCGTTTTCATTAGCGGCGATTTGAATACTGCCCTTATCAACAACTTCTTTCAAAGCCAGCAATTCTTTTAATAAAATTATTTTCGTTTTTAATGTTGACATATTCCTATATTATACAGATAAACTTATTTGTAAATAAAAATATTTATTTGCAAATACATTTTATAAAATCATCCAAAGTTTTACCCGTAGAATTTAATATTTTTGCAATACTGCCTGTCGAAGGCCATCTGGGTTGACCATATTTAGACCAACGTTTACTTTTGTTAAATGTCGTTGCATCCAGACCAGAAAGTTTTGCCAATCCCGAACAGGACATATTTTGTTGAAGTGCGAAATTATCTATTGCTTGCCATATATCTTGATGTGTCATGTTAAACTCCTTTTGTTGTTACGATATTTATTATATTCGTCCTAGGAAATTTTGTTTTATCCTGTTTTTATAAAACGGGTATCTAAAAAGGGGTAAAACCAGACCATAAAAAACATTAAAATTGGCAAAATTATCCTGAAATCAGGTATTTTTGCATAAAAATCAACACGGTAAAAACAGTATATTTTTTCCTATTTGCCACAAGAATTTTTTGCAAATATTGAATATTAAAACTTTATAATCGGCATAATTTCTGGCAATGTTGATCTAACAAAGTGACCGTATCCTGAAAATTCATGAAGACGGATGTCTGGCAAATTCTTTGTTATATTGTCAACGCTGCTTAAAATATAGGGCGCATCATCATCAGACACCAATAAATCAACACCATATTTAGTCCGCGATATAATATTCGATTTAAAATCTATGTCTTTATAAAAGCCAAACGGTTGATAATTTTCTGCATCACACCAAGGAGCAACTAAAATAATTTGTCGAACCATTAAATTTGGATGCAAAGAAAAATATTTTAAGATAAACCCACCCCCTGCAGAATGACCAATTAAAACTGTATCTTCGTTTATGTCTTGGGTGTCCATTATTTTTTCCCATTCGCTATATTTCATTAATGCCACATGAGCGTGCGGAAAACGAGGCATTTGCATTAAAACATCATGTTCAAATTCTGTATAAAACTGTAACCAATCTTTCCAACCTTTTATTTCGTTAAAAGTTCGATTTTTCCAATCTTCTTCTGGCCCCATAACACCATGACAAAAAATAATATTCACCAATATACTCCTTTTGTGGTTAATATATCATTTTGATATAAAAAATCAACCCGCCTTTGTGAGACGGGTCGATTCAATAAGATAATTAGTCATTATTCATATTCTGATTGTTTTTGCTTTACAAGCATAAATTCTTGATTTAATCCAGCACACAAATTGTCATATCCCCTTTTGGTAAAACCTATAAATGGTGCAATTTGTTCACCGTGCTTCCAAGTAGCCATTAAAATCTTAAATGTATTTTCTTTTGCAAAATACAACGCTTCAGACGCAACAGTTTTATCAAATTTTAATACTGCCGCCACAGCATCATTAAAAGTTTTTTCTGTTAATTCTTTTTCATGACGACTGCGCATAAGACCTTGTAAACATTTTCCCAAAGTAATTGCCGCTTTTGCTGGGAAAGCCCTGTCTAGTGAATCTTTGTCATTTGTTATTATTTTCAACAATTTTGGATTTTTACAGCAATATTTTTCCGTACGCATTATTTTATTATACAAAGCTTCGTTTATATCAATAGTATCATTTTCAATCATAATCTCGCTCTCCTTGTACTTTCCTTAATTATACCACAAAAAACATGAAAATAATAATTTTTATTAATTTTTATTTGTGGTATAATCTGGGTAGAGATACATGCGAACAGTGACATCTATATTTTTGTTGGGAACTTTTGTATTTCCGCTATCTGTGATGTCGGAAAGTTTTTTATCTGCTGAAACTTTTCCATCAACTGTTGATGATTTAAGTTTTTCCGCAAAAGTAGAACTTGATGAAGATAGCTATAAACCTTTTGCTGGGCTTGATTCTTACCAGATACTGGAAATTGTCGAAACAGACCGTGGTATAGTTGAAGAAATGGAAGCCGCTGACATTATTGATGCTGACCAATCTGCAAATACATCTTTTTCTGTTGATACCAGCTCTTCATCAAATCAAATCACGCCTCAATCTACAGTAAATTATTCTGGCGGATATTGCACGATGAAAAACAATGCATTGTCGTCAAATCAAACCATACCTATTGGTAAACCAGTATTCCACAACGATTATAAGTTTTGTTCTAAATATGGATGGCGTAATTTTGGTTCAACAGAAAAACCGTCCTGGGATTACCATCATGGCTTTGACATAGGCTGTACTTTGAAGCATTATGGCAAGCCAGTATTTGCCACAGCAAACGGAACAGTTGAAAAAGCACAACCTAACAGAAAAGGGAGTTCTGCTGGTAATTATATCGTCATTAATCACGGCGGTGGTTTTAAAACAAAATATATGCATCTTAAAACAATTATGGTAAAAAAAGGACAATCTGTTCAGGCAGGCTGTCAAATTGGAGAAATTGGCAATACTGGCGGTGCAAAAAAATACAAAGAATCATTCAAAAACAATCCGTATCCTACTATGAGCAAAAACGCTGCTCATTTACATTACGAAATACATTATACTGGCAACCAAAGTTCGATACAAGCAAATGGAAAAAACATTACAATTACCAAAGGTCGTAAAACTGATCCAAATACTGTGAAAGATGATAGTGTTGATCCATTACCCTTTATGAATGCGAAATAATTTTTCTTTTCAATTATTAGACTTGCATATATACCTTTTTTTATTTATGATTTTAATCGTAATAAACCAAGAGGTTTTTCATGTATAAATACAGCAAATTTCGTCAAATAAGCGCAACCGTTGCTGGATTGTTTGGCAAAGACAGGGCGGCACGCCGCATAAACCGCGACAAAATAAGATACAAAGGTTTAATTTCTACAACAGGTCAAAATATAATTCCAAGAAAGAAATACGAACATAAAATACCTGTGGCTTTTTGTTTTGATGGGCGTGGTTGTAAAATGGCAGCTGTGACAATAAAATCCTTGCTGATTGCATCTGTTAACCGTTGTGATTATGATATTTATTGTGTTATTGGTGAAGATGTAGATGAATCTTTGCAAAAAATTATAACTGATATTGTGAAAGATAGTGGTTCAACAATTCATTTCGTTTATGGAAATCACGATTTTGATAAATCTAATCGGCGCAAATGGCCTGTGGCTATGTGGTATAGATTAATGTTACCAAAATTACTACCAGATGTTTCCAGAATCATTTATGCTGATTTAGATATAATATTCTGTCGTGATTTAATTGATGTATATGAAATTGATTTGGGTGATAATGTAATCGCCGCGGTCAAAACAAGAACTAACGGATATTTCAATTCTGGGTTTTTATTAATGGATTTAGATAAAATTCGCAAAGACAAAATCTATCCACAATGGATAAAGTCTTCTGTGGAAAATGATTTTAAAAATCCAGACCAAGATGTGTTAAATAATACTCTGGCGGGACGCGTATTATATTTACCACTTAAATACAATTTCCAACTTTCACATGGTTCAAGAATATTCAAAATATACAGCGAAGCAGAATTAGATGATTTGAAACACAATTTGGTGACATTGCATTATTCTGATTATATAAAACCATGGGGCGAAAAAGGTCGCAGACCAGTATTTTCTGAAATATGGTGGAATGTTGCGAAACAGACTGGATTATTTGAAGAATAAAAAACGCCCAAATGGGCGTTTTTTTTATTGGTCTTTACCTGCGATATATACGACCTTTGCCGCGCATATTTACAGGTTTTTTTCCTGGCTCAAAACGAACCCCATTTTGATGAAAGATATCTATATCCTGTGGATGTCTTGTTATATATCTGTCTATCATTTCGTCCGTGGATAGACCAGATGGAAGCACAAAATCAAAAAGTGACATATTTATCAATGTGGCTTTGTCTAATTTTTCAAAATTATCTTTGCCAATCATATTGAAAATTCTTTTCATAAAAGAGTCCGATTCATTTTTATCCTTATCTTTTTTCTTGTTCAATTCTTTAACAATACTTTGACCATGGTTGAACTGGGCGGCAAAGCTTTGTTTTTCATGTATTTCATCAGCGTGTTTTTTATTATCCTCTTTGGCTTTTGATGCTTCTGTTTGTTTTCCTTCGACAAGATTATGTTTCACAGGAACAGCCCTATAAAAAGTATCTTCTGCTGGTATCTCAGATTTTAATTGCTCTATTTCTTCTTGTGCTTTGGCAATTTCGTATTCATGGTATTTTATTTCAGCAGCCCTTTTACCCGTTGGATTGAATTCCTGTTTTTCTGCCAGTTCTTTTTCCTTCTCTTCTAAATCATGTCTTTTATATGCATGCTGCATTGCATCCGCCAATACATCTTTGTCAGGGTCGCCATAACGATTTAAGATTTCGTTCAAATTACCCTGATACTTATTTATTGCTCTCCTTAGTTCCGCACTTTCTCTTTTCTCATTGGATGCAGACAACACCTCTCGTAATTTAGCGAGTTTTTCGCGGTGTTTATTAATTTTTTTCGCATCTTCATAAGTTATAAACAAATGCTTTTCTTCGGGCTTTTTCATTTCAAGCAACCCACGAACCCCTCTGCCTTCGATTTGCTTTTGTTCTTTCGGTTTCTTATATTCGATTTGCTTTTGGTCTTCCGGTTCATCATACTCGATTTGCTTTTGTTTTTTCGGCTCGTTATACCCTATTTGCTTTTGTTCTTTCGGTTCATCATACTCGATTTGCTTTTGTTCTTCAGGTTCCTCATATTCGATTTGCTTTTGTTCTTTTGGTGGAACAGGTGGAGTAATTTCATCCTTTTTATCAGCCAAGCTACCTGGTCTATCTTTCAATTTAGCTTTGTGTTCTTTGTTATAATTTCCAAATGTCGCCATTAAACCCGGTGAATCTACTTGAGTCTGTGTTGTAACATCGACATTTCCAAAATCTTCCACTATTCTTGTTGTCACATCAATCGGGGAATTTCCGTTAGCGTATGTAGAATAACCCATTTGTCCGTTACCCAAATCAACATTCAACGGTTTTAACACATGATCAAGATGCACAGGAGCACCAGTTGTGATTCCTACTTCGTTTATAGGTGAAACCATCTGATCTACTTTCATAGCAGCCGCCATAGCATCATCAGATATTGTCGGTCCATTAAACATATTACGCAAAGCGTCTATTTCCGCTACAGAAGTGCCGTGTTCACTACCCCAATGTGGAGTCAATACTGTATGATGACCACCAGAATGAACAACACCGCCACCATCAACGTGCAACGCCATATTATCCGCCGTCATACCGCCAGCGTCTGCATTTAACATAACTGCACGATATGGGTCGATATGCGTTCCGTGGGCCGCATTATATTCATTTACCATATCAACACGTTGTTGCAAAAGATCTGGATTATCACGATACCACATTTTTGCGATTCTTTCAGCGTTATCTAGTGTTTCTTGTTTATAAGTTATATCCGTTTCTTCGTGTTCGCCAATTTTTCTGGTTTCTGTATGTGTTTCCGTTCTGGTATTAAGACCTGCGGAATCAGATATCGCTTTCCCTGCGAAACGCCCCATGAAACCACCAGCAACAACCGCAGCGGCATTTGCCAAAGCCCATGCTATTGATTCGGCTTTGCCCATACCTGCATTTTTAGCGTCTTGATATGTAGACAGAGCATTATTTGATGCACCCAATGTCAAAGCACCATACCCCAGTGTTGCAGCCGCGGCAGTAACGCCAGCCGCACCAAATGCCAACGCAATAGCAGCAATCGCACTGGTTCCTAATGTCATCATCATTCGTCTATCTTTAAGTAATGCTTGGATACCGGCATCTTCGCCCGCTTCACGTCTGGCTTTGCGCCATTTATGTAATTGGATTCCAGCCATAACGATAGAGCTAACAATACCTATGACCGCCAAAGACAACGCCAAGCTTGCCCCTGAAATAGTTGCAGCAGCGGCGGCAATAACAGTTATTGTTGTAGAAACCAAAAACGCACAACCAAAACCTTTCAACATACGAACGAAAAATTCTATACGTTTTTGTCTTTTATCTTTTGGCGTTTGACCTTCTATTCTGTCATCTTTGCGTTTGTCTATTTTTTGGATAGGTTTAAATACCTTACCAAAAAAACCTATTGCTTTATTGCCAAATTTTCCAAGTTTTTGTTTGACACGTGCAGCAAAACCAGCAGTTTTGTTTACTTGGGCATCCATAGCGGCTTCATAGCCTTGTTCTGAAATACTGCCGCCATTTGCATTTAAATTAGAAATAAAATCTTGAAAGTGTTTCGGGTCTGTGAAACGTTCTGGGTCTTCGGTACATCCCTTGGCAATTTTTTCAGCCGTATCTAGTTCAAACAACTTATGCAATGCATCTTGGTCTAGCTCTTGTTGAACCTCATCCTCGCTCATAGTTTCTACAGGATTATCTTTGATATGATCCAGACTAAAATCATGTCTTACCAAATCAAGAACATCATTTAATTCACCATTGGATAATACTGTATAACCCGGTTTATATTCTGTCGTTAAATTTCCTTTGTCGTCTATAAACTGTGGTTTTTCTTCACCCTTTTTGTTCAAAAATTTATATCTAGATGCACTGTATAATGTTTCTTCACTTGGCTGCCATCCAGAAGCAATATTTGTTGCAGCATCATAATTTTTTTCTATTGTTGCTGCATCGCTTTCTTTTTCATCAAGCGTAGATATGCCGTGTTCATCGTCATATTTTTTGATATAATTTTCTAAAGCGACGCGATTAAGGTTTATTTGTTGACGCAAATTAGAATCTTCTTTTAAATCTGATTCACGCGCATCAAACATTTTATTATATCCCGCGTAAACATCAGCGATATTTGTCGTGTCAACAAAATGATATCCTATATTTTCGGCAAAATCTTTTATTAAACTGTCAATGCGTTTTGTGACTTTGTCCAAGCGATTTTCCAGTTTGTCCCGCCTTTCTTGGGATAAATTTGAATCTTCTAATCTTTTTTGGTTTGTGTATAAGCTAATGCCAATGTATATGGTGGAACACAATCCAAATAATCTTGGTCTTCGGCAAGTATTGTATCAATAAAACGTTCCGAAAATTCTAACTCTTTTTTACCTTGCAAATCTTCAATGGTTTGCAGCAATTTTATTTGCTTGGTCGCATCACCCTTGACAGCATCAAAGCTTTCTTGGCTTATGATGTTCATTTTTACAAAAACTTGCAACGCTATTTCATCTATGATTCTTTGATTTTCATCTGATGAATTAGATCTGATACGAGCATTTATTGATGGCATTTTATCCCCTCTTTATTTTTTCATAATGTTTTAATTATATCACAAAAACGCGGTCAAACCAAGTGCAAAAAGAAACAAGTAAAATCAATAAATTATGCGCATCACAGTTTTAAATTTTCATCAAAAACACATTTTTTTAACTTGATATATATGATTTTTATTTGTATGTTTTACAACATGAATGTAAACACCAAAGGCATTTTTGAATTTTATGATATGCGTACAATTTGCCATGTACAATCCGTAAAATATTTTGCATCTCTTTTACATATTGATGTCAAAGAACACGATGAAGATAAAATGTGCAGTCCACTACGTGAATTATATGCCCCGGTAATATACAGACTTTACTATCCAGATTTTCACGTATCCAAAGAACACATGGTTTTATTTCAAAGACAAAAAACTTTGCATCACAAACACGCCAAACATCATTTTCAACATTATAAAAATATCAAAGATATTAATGACAAGTACTTATATGAAATGATTGCGGATTGGGCTGCCACTAATTTTGAGAAAAAAAATATATTACACCAAAAAGATTCCACAGAATTAACAGATTGGTATAGAAAAAATATGTCTGACCAGGGTTGGACTGCACTCCAAAAGAAACAAATTGAAAAGGCATTAAACATAATTGATACAAAAACCAATAACAAGACGCTTGGTTTAATTTGGCAACCTTTGCTTGAAAAAGTAAATTCATAGTATTAGAATGTTGACAACTGGTCCCATCGTCTAGCGGTTAGGACATCGGATTCTCATTCCGGTAACACGGGTTCGATTCCCGTTGGGACTGCCAAATTTCGTTATTGCGTGCAAGGACGCAATCTCACCTGTAAAAACACCGGCATTTGCCGGCTTTTTTCGTTATTTTTTATCACGAAATTAAACTATTTTATTTCGTATAAAAAATGCCGGCATTTACCGGCCTTTTCGTTATTTTTTTAATCAAGAAACATTTTCGCCTGATTCAACAATTTTATCGCGATATCTATATCGTTTTTTTCAAATTCATCCAGTTCTGTTTTTTTCGGCGCGACCATATTTTTTGGTTGTTTATGCACTGTTTTTATTTCATCTCCAAAAGAACCATTATGCAGAATTTTTTTGACACCTGCGATTGTCATTCCTTTGTCATAAAGCAATGATTTTATCGTTTCTATTTTTTCCACAGTATCTGCACGATAATAACGACGATTTCCAGCCCCCGTCACAGGTCTTATTGCACCAGGAAATTGTTTTTCCCAATAACGCAATGTATGCGCAGGCACATCAAGTCTTTTTGATACTTCATTTATAGCTATGAAATATTCGCCTTTGTTTTCCATTTCGTGTGCCTGCGTTTTTTATTCCGCGTTATTTGCGGTGGTTTCTTCTGAGATTGTATCTTCGCTTTCTTCTTCGTGATCAATAGCGATTGCAGATACAACTTTTTCACCTTCGGCTGTTCTAAACAATGTCACACCCGCCGTTGAACGTCCAGCAATACGAACGTCCGCAACCGGGGTTCTGATTATCTTTCCGCCATTAGTTACCATAATAACATCTTGGTTGTCATTAACCGGGAAAGAACCAGCAACCGCGGTATTTTTGCCACCTAATTTAATATTAGTAAATCCGCCGCCGCCACGATGAGTAAGGCGATATTCATACGAAGATGTGCGTTTACCAAATCCATTTTCTGATATAGTCAAAATAAATTCTTCGTTTAATGCCATTTTCGCCATTTGTTCATCGTTAAGAACCAATGTTGTATTTTCTTCTTCAGCATCTGCTTCTTCTTCAATGCCAGTTTGTGCGCGACGCAATGCACGGCTTTGTTTCACATAAGCAGCACGAACCACAGAATCAGATTCACCATGATTCAACATTGCCATACCGATAATATAATCGTCTTTTTGTAATGTAAGACCACGAACACCAGTTGAATTACGGCCTGCAAAGATACGAATTTCTGGAACTGCAAATCTTATGCAGCGTCCGCGATATGTCGATAAAAATACATCTTGGTCTTCGGTGCAAGGCAATACAGAAATCAAAGAATCGCCTTCGTCCAATTTCATAGCAATCTTGCCATTTGCGCGTATAGAATCAAAATCAGACATACGATTACGGCGCACCGTGCCAGAGGCAGTTGCAAACATCAAGAAATGTTCTTTGCCGGATTCTTGAACGCGTTTAACTTCTTCTTCATCAACCGGCAATATTGCAGTGATTGTTTCGCCTTCGGTTAATGGTAATAAATTAACCAATGGGCGACCTTTGCCTGCGGCAGTTGCTTCTGGTAATTTATATGTTTTTAATTTATAGCACAATCCCTTGGACGAGAAGAACAACAACGGTGTATGAGTATTCGCAACAAATACATTTACCACATAATCATCGTCTTTGGTTGTCATAGCGTTGCGCCCTTTGCCGCCGCGTTTTTGTGCGCGATAAGTATCCAAACTGACGCGTTTGATATAACCTGTGTTAGATACAGTTACAACCATATCTTCGCGTGCTATTAAATCTTCGATATCAATATCAATTTCTGCATCAGAAATTTCGCTGCGTCTTGGTTGCGACCAATTATCACGAACCGCCGTTGTTTCTTCGCGAATAATTTGAACTATGCGTTCATGACTGCTTAAAATCGCAAGCAAATCTTTGATAACAGCACCAAGTTCCGTCAAATCATTATGGATTTTGTCGCGTTCCAACCCAGTCAAGCGATGTAATTGTAATTCCAGAATTGCTTTGGCTTGGTCTTCGGACATATAGAACATACCGTCTTTGTATTCGGTATTTGGATCATCAATCAAATTTATATAAGATTCAATATCAGATGCCGCCCAACCGCGCGAAATCAAAGCAGTGCGTGCTTCGTCTGGATTAGCAGATTCTTTAATCAATTTAATTACTTCGTCCAAATTACCACACGCCACAGACAACCCCAACAAAGTGTGCGCACGATTGCGCGCTTTGTTCAAATCAAATATAGTGCGTCGTCTGATAACTTCTTCGCGGAATTCGATAAATGCATCCAAAACTGTGCGGACAGTAAACAACATTGGACGACCACGATTCAATGCCATCATGTTTACAGGAAAATTAGATTGCATTTCTGTATCTTGAAACAAATGATTCAAGACTACTTCGGGCATAGTATCGCGCTTCAATTCAATGACAACACGCAAACCTTCTTTGGACGATTCATCGCGGATGTCAGATATTCCTTCGATACGTTTGTCTTTGACCATTTCTGCAATTTTAATAATTAATTGAGATTTATTAACCTGATACGGCAATTCATCAACAATAATCGCAGGATGTTCATGCAATGTTTCAAAATGTGTTTTAGAACGAACAATCACAGAACCACGACCTGTTGTGTGTGCTTTGTATGCGCCAGCATGCCCCATAATAATTCCACCAGTTGGAAAATCAGGTCCCGGGATAATTGAAAACAATTCATCATCAGATACATCTTTGTTATCAAGTATCGCCAAAATACCATTACACACTTCGCCCAAATTGTAAGTCGGAACATTTGTTGCCATACCCACAGCAATACCAGAACCGCCATTTACCAAAAAATTAGGAAACTTGGTCGGCAAAACAATTGGTTCTTGTAATGTACCATCAAAGTTTGGCTGCCAATCAACAGTATCTTTGTCTAAATCTTCCATCAATGTTGCACCAAGTTTTGAAAGACGTGCTTCGGTATAACGCATAGCCGCAGGTTTATCACCATCGCGCGAACCAAAGTTACCTTGACCTTGGACCAGCATTTCACCCATTGAAAAATCTTGTGCCATACGCGCCATTGCTTCATAAATAGAAGAATCCCCATGTGGATGATAACGTCCCATCACATCACCCACGATACGCGCCGATTTCACAGTTGATTTTGTTGCCGGTGCTACTTCGTTCATAACATACAAAATACGACGATGCACAGGTTTACAACCATCCCTTACATCTGGCAAAGCACGATCAACAATAACAGACATCGCATAATCCAAAAACGATGTTCGCATTTCGTGTTCAATAGGAGAAGTTGGTACTTTGATTTCGTTAATTTCGTTATTTATTTCATTCATTTCAGACATTACTTTTTCCCTTGTTTTTCAATACTCAAAGACTAGCAAAAAATTAACACTCAGGTCAAGGAATAAAGCAAAAAAATCACCAAAAAATTCAAGTAAAAAACTATTGACAAAACAATGTTGTGTATTATAATATAAGTAAAGAATAAAAAGGATACAAAATGAAAGCTTCAAATATCTTCTTACCATTTTGGAAATTGGTGGAGGCTATTTTTGTCTGGTATTTGTTTTTAGAAGGCCTTAAATCATTGGGTTTGATAAAAAGTAAATAAAATAGTTGCGTTTTGCAAAAAGGTATGATTAAATAGGTGTCAGCAAAAGGATTTTAATATGGCAACAAAAAGAACTTATCAACCATCGAAAACACGTCGTGTAAAAACACATGGCTTTCGTGAAAAAATGGCTACCAAAAGCGGACGCGATGTTTTGAACCGCAGACGCGCGGCGGGACGCAAACGTTTGGCTGTATCTGCTGTTAACTAAGCGATGGTAAAAAAAATTTGAAACACCACCCGATTGGGTGGTGTTTTTTTACCCCCCTCTTGCTGCGCCCCCCCGGTGGGGGAGAATAAAAAACTACGACAAAGACAACAAAAAAACCGCCGAAACGGCGGTGAATATTTTTTATTTTATTACCAACGATTATAACCTGATTTTTTAGCATCCATTTCATCAATTTTATCTTGGATAGCTGTTATTTCACTAAAGTATTCACCCAAACACGCACTACAATCAGTTATCGTATTTTTAGCATAACATTTTCTATCATCATCTTTTTTGCTGTCTTTAGTTTTTGTATAAGCATTCGCAGTATTCAAATCTTTGGCGATTTGTTCTTTGACAGCCTTGCATCTCTTGGCGTTTACTTCGGCATCTAATTTGCTGTAATTGCTGCGCAAACAATACAAAGTTTCTTCACGACTTTTTCCCACACAATTATCAAATTGTGTATTGCTGGTTTTGCTGCTGGATGAAGAGCTGTCTGTACCGGCAGCAACATCCAAATTAACACCTACCATCGCTTTCTTTAATTGAATTTCTAATCTGCGGATAGTTGCATCCAAATATTGATATTGTTTATATAATTGTTGCGAAAGAACCGTGGTTTTAAGCCCCAAAATTTCTTTGATTTCATTTGCATCGCTGCTGTCGTTTGCATTGTGTTTATGCGCATCACAAATCGCATATACAGAACTTATATACGGACAATCTTGTTCGTAGGTGTTTTCCCATTTTGTTTTGTTAGGTCCCGTGACACAAATAGCATCTTTTGGATCTTTGCTGTTTAAAGATTTGCTTAATGATTTAGAATGCAAAGTATTTTTCATTGTTTCAATCTGCTCAACAGAGCAGTACGATTCCGGTTTTGGATCCTTACATTGTTCATCGGTCCCCTTATAACATTTATCTGGTTCAACCTGGGATATCCAGCGATCCAATACTTCAAGATCAACCATACCGGTTCCGCCGCGTCTTTTCATCATATGCGCAAACAAAGTGTTATTTTGCAACACCCCAGAATAGCACGCGATTACCGTTGTATTACCGTTACCACTGGGGTCTTCTTGGTTTACCCAACCGGTATAAACTTCGTCAGCCTCAGTTAACACCTTCTGCACAGTACACGGACGACAATTCTTCGCTATGCCACACGTGTAATTACAATGTTCAACCGTGGTACTGATGACTAATGGATTATTCTTATTGCTTACACACGCCTTCAGACAGGTTTCTTGCACACTTGTAAGTCCACCACAAGATTGTGGTGATGTTGGCTTTGTCCCATCATAGGTATATTCTATTCTATCTCCTGGGGGACATGCGAATTGCGCCCATTGATTACAAGAATTATCCAACATTAAATAGATTTGTGATATATCTACACCCGTACCTTGGGCAGTAATAAGCGCATTATATATATCTTCGACAGTTTTATCGTATGGATCAATAAACGCACGCGCCAATTCACGCCATTTCTTGACACGTGTTGGCCCAGAACAATTATTACCGTGTGAATCACAATGTCCATATTCAAAAAGTGTATTTAATGCCTTTTGCGCAGCAACCAAATTTGTTTTTGCGTTTTCTACTTCGGTACAAACCTGACCCGTCAATGTTTGACGAGATATTAAATCCGTAGCAACACCCCTGTCAATTGCTTCTTGTTGATACGAAGTGACATTTTTATCACCAGCAACATTTTTTTCCGCTGCTTCTGTTGCAGCAGCCTTCATATCATCTAATGCCTGTTGCTGCTGTTGCGCCTGTTGATTTAATGCAGATTGCAACTGACGCGCAGATTCTTCTTGCTGGCGTTCCATTTGTTGTTGCATTTCTTGCATTTGTTGCTGCATCTGTTGCATTTGCTGCGATTGCGCATTTGCAGCAGCCGTCGCCGCTGCCGCATTAGCTTCGGCTTGGATTCGGGCTGCATCCAGCGCAGCCTGTTGTTCGTTCGCTTTGGCAGCAGCACTTGCCACCAATTGCGCAGACATAGATTCAATTAAATCTTCGCCATATTTTTTACATGTTTTATTAGATTTTACGCAACCTTCGACTATCTTTTCTGCAATATCATATTCTGCACAGCCACCATTTCCACATTTTGGTTGCGCACAACGCAATATAAGCGCATTACAATTACCAAAATCAACCTTGGCTGTCGAAGAACCATCATAACGGCTGTTTGTTAATGTCGCCCATTGATTGTTATTCGCATTACTGGGGTTATAACTTGTTAAATCGTGTCCAGATGTTGTTGCAACCTGACCCGCAGCGCCCGCATACGCAAGCGGTGCACAACATAAAATTGTTGTCAAAATGCGTGATAAATTCTTCATCTCTCTTGGGTGTAATTTTAACATAAAAAAGAGTATGTGTAAAGAAGAAGTTTTTATTATCTGTCTTCCCAATAACAGACTATATTCGCATGTTCTATGCCAGCAGTCATTATTTTGTGATGAGTCACATTACCATCAAACGCCGTTTCTATCCTTACTGTTGGCGTAGTCGGATTAATTTCATGTTCAAAGTATATATCTATGCCACGCAATTTATGTGTGTTACGAAAATCAAAACCGACGCTTTCTGTTGCCCAGACCGTATAAACCGCATTGTTTATATGCTGATTTACATCTATGTCATCAAAACGGCAAGCCATGACGCTTGTTTTTGTTGGAACAAAATCTTTGCACTTATCAAATTCACGATCCCATACACGTTCTGGCAAACCAGTCCAATTTGGAATATGATCTGATATACGCGCAGGTCTGCGTGTTTTCAAATCTATTAAAACCCATTGACTTATTGCACGAACTTTTAACTTTCCACTTATGTCTTTGATTTCAAAATCACGTTCACTGCGCACAGCGCCACTAACGGATGGCCAAGTAGAATAAACCAACATTTCTTCGGCACGTGGCATATCTACGATATCTACAAACATATGAGTCAATACCCACGCAACATCATGAGAAAGGCAATATTCGCGACCCGCCCCCAGCATTTCTGCATGAGTTCCAGCCAACCCTTGCAATTTATTCATCAAAGATATTGGACGCAAATAACCATAGCGGTCGCATTGATATGTTTTTAATTTTCTTTCTTTGACTAATTTGTTTATCATGACGTTTTCTCTCTGTTTATAGTCCCAACCATTATTACATATTATGCCATTTTTATGCGTTTTGAGCAACTGTAAAATCTATGTCTGTACCAAGCACGATTTCATTGGCACGCGCTGCAGATTTAATAAGCCCATGCAAAATTTCTGGTGTATCAGACGAAATAGTCAAAGTTTCAAGTTTCGCACCGTTACCAATTTTACGCTCTGTCCGAAGTCCACGAACTTTTTTTAGTATTTCCAATGCAATATTCATCGTTTCAACATCCGTGTTATATTCTTCTTTTGCTTCTGGATATTGTGTCAGATGCAATGTTTCGCCACTTTCGAAATCACGATAAATCTTTTGCCATAATTCTTCGGTAATAAATGGGATAAACGGCGCATACAAACCAATTATGTTGCGCAAGACTGTATACAAAGTCCATTGGGCAGATAATTTTGATTCTGGTGAATATTTTTCAGGACTCCAAAATCTGTCCTTGATGAATTCCAAATACTGGTCGCAGAATATTTCCCAGAAGAATGTATCAATAGAAGCACGTGCATTGTAATTGTCGTATTTATCCAAATTTTTGCGTGTTTCTTCAATTGCTTTGTTCAATTCAGCAAGCACCCATCTATCTTCGATAAACCTTTCGCTTACCGGTATTTCCTTTGCAGATTTTGGATCAAAATCAGTTAAATTCATCAACACATATTTAGATGCATTCCACAATTTAGTTAAAAGTTTAGAACCACGTTTAACTTCGTCTTCGTTATAAGGCAGATTAGTTCCAATTGGCGCAGTAGCAATCCAATAACGCAATGCATCCACACCAAATTTTTCAACCGCTTCCATTGGGTCTGTACCATTACCTTTGCTCTTTGACATTTTCTTGCCGAATTTATCAACAACCATGCCATGCATATATACTGTCTTGAAAGGGACATCGCCCATAACGTACAATCCCATCATCATCATACGCGCAACCCAGAAAAAGATTAAATCTGAACCTGTACACAAATAATCTGTCGGGTAATATCTTTCTAATTCAGGTGTTTTATCAGGCCAACCAAGTGTTGAAAATGGCCAAAGCCCCGATGAAAACCAAGTATCAAGTGTATCTGCATCTTGGGTTAATTTTTTACCACCAGATTGCTTAATTGCCTCTTCTTCTGTTTCTGCAACATATACATTTCCTTCTTCGTCATACCATGCTGGTATATGATGCCCCCACCATAACTGACGCGATATAGTCCAAGGACGAATATTATTCATCCATGCCATAAACAGATTATATCTGTGGTCTGGTAAAAATTTTGTTTTTAAATCTTCTGCTGCTTGGATTGCAGGAACCGATAATTTTTTTGCATCGACAAACCATTGTGTTGTTAACATTGGTTCAACCGGTACACCACCACGTTCTGAATAAGGTGTTGGAATAACTTTGTCTTCCACTTTTATCATCAATCCAGCCGCTTCGATATCTTCGACAATTGCTTTGCGCGCAACATATCTGTCCATACCACGATACTTTTCTGGCACCACAGATTCATTATTTAATTTCGCATCTAATGTCAAAATACACAAAGGTTCCAAATTATGACGAAGACCAACTTCATAGTCATCAAAGTCGTGTGCTGGTGTAATTTTCACAGCACCTGTACCTTTTTCAGGGTCAGCGTGTTCGTCACCCACAATTGGAATTTCAATGTTTGTTAATGGGATAATCGCATGCTTTCCAATCAAATGATTTAATTTTTTGTTTTCTGGATGAACCGCAATTGCTTTGTCCCCAAATAGAGTTTCAGGACGCGTTGTCGCAATTTCTACAAAACCACCGTCCGTAAGCGGATATTTAAAATAATAAAATTTACCATGTTCTTCGCGGGTTTCGATTTCCAAATCTGAAACAGAAGTTTGCTGTTTAGGACACCAATTCACCAGACGTTTATCACGATAAATTAAACCTTCGTTATACATTTTTACAAACAATTGAGTCACTGCTTTTGATAACCCTTCGTCCATAGTAAATCTTTCACGCTTCCATGTTGGCGTCACACCTAAAATATGCAATTGTGTTAAGATTTGCCCACCTTTTTCTGCTTTCCACTTCCATGCATAATCTAATTTTTCTTTTAACGAAAGCGCGTGTGGATTTATACCTTTTTTAGACAAATCTCGTTCAACCAATAATTGAGTTGCGATTGCGGCATGGTCTGTGCCTGGCTGCCACAAAACATCAAATCCAGCCATTCTTTTATAGCGGCACACAATATCAGTCAACACATTATCCAATGCGTGCCCCATATGCAAATTACCAGTCACATTTGGCGGAGGCATCATTACACAAAATGATTTTTTATTCGAATTTACATCATTATCCCAAAAACTATTTTCATCCCAAAATTTTTGAATTTTGGTTTCTAATTCACGTGTGTCAATGTTTTTTCCTAAATCAATATTCATTTTGTGCCTCGTCTGATTTGTTTATAAACAGACGAATTTTACACAATAAAAAACACAAAATCAAGTGGTCGAACAACAAAAGATTCCTAGTGAAACAAAAACTTAAAAAGCATATTATTTTTATAAAAAACAGGGGGCAACACATGAATAAAATTCTTAAAATGCTGGTCAAAGAAGCTATTCACAACAATATGATTTCAACAGTAAAAACTAATCGCGGTGATGAATATAAAATATTCGGCAAAAACAAACGAGAAATACTGTCTGTGATAAATGGATGGGCAATCAATTATTACAGTTTATTTGTTAATGGGAAAAATATTCTTTCTGTAAAATGGGACGAAACAAATAGCAAACCTTTGACGCGCGAACAAAAAGATATGATAGACATCATTAATGCCTGCAAAGAAAAAATAGATTTACAAGAAACTGCACAGACTATGAGCGCCCAAGAATTAGAAACTGCTAATTTTTTACAACAATCTTTGTGTTCTGTTAGTTCTTAGATTGCATGAACTACACGACAAAACGAAACGCCGTATACGGCAGATGCCCCGGCTTTGCGCAAAACACGATTAAGTTCATAAAATGTTGCTCCACTGGTCATAACATCATCTACCAGCAAAATCTTTTTACCACGAATTTTGTCTTGGTTTACTACTTTGAATACACCACGAACATTTTCTTGTCTTTGCTTGCTGGTTTTATGTCCCATATCTGGTTTATATTTTCGCAAAACAGAATCTGTATCAAGAATTGCTTTGTAATATTCTGCGATTGGATATGCCAAAAGTGTTGCTTGGTTATATCCGCGCTTGAAAATACGGCGCCACGCAAGAGGCACAGGCATAACCGTATCTACTTCTAAATTCAAATCACGCAAACAATTTATCATCGCACGCGACATCAAAGTTTTATATTTTAATTGAGACGCATGTTTAAAAGGCAACATTATATTTTTAGACACTTCATCATAAACACACGCAGAACGTATAAAATCCAAATCACATTCACCAGCCGCACAATGCGGACACATTGGTTTTGCACCCAAATCTAAATTTGCTGGAAACGGATACCCGCATTTGAAACATTTGGGATTTGATATCCAATTAAAAGTCGCCCAACAAGATGCACACAAATTACCATGACTTTCTACACTTGCGCCACAAAGTGGGCAAATCGGGGGATAAACAAAATCGATAAAAGATTTAATAAATTTTACCACGACATACTTTTGTATGTCTTCTTGGACATACTGTCACCAAACATATTGCGTTTTTGTTGTGTCAAAGATTCAAATACCTCATTAGAAATCACACGCAACACAAAAACATCATCACTGCGTTGGGATAACACAGGAACTATACGCTGTTCAGCAACACCTGTATCCCGTAAAACTTGTTCAACAATAGCCAATCTGCGCGCAGCCAATTTACGTGCTTCTTTGTCATGTGTCACAGATTCTGGTATAGCAATTTGAATCGCACGCGTCGGTTTATTTACAACTATGGATGCAGTTTGACTTAACAAGTCAAAATTATCACGCGACAAAGCCGCATCGCCATTTAAAAACGATATTTTTATTTCCAAAGGACGAATATCGCCATCCATTTCAGATAAATCGCGTTGAGCAGTAAAACCTTCAATACTCGAACGCATATCACTTGCCACATCGTATCTATCTTCTGTTGGGTAAGTAGATAAATGTTTATTTTCTGATAAATATGTCTTTTTGAAAGCCTTCTTTAATTCATTAGGAGACATATCAGACATTTTTTTCACAGATGTTAATTTTGGTTCTGCAACAGAATTATTCGTTTCGCGCAAAGCGATTTCTTTTGGTGATGCAACAATTTCGCGCCTTAATGAACCAGCACGATTTTCATCTGTTTTATTAACCGCAGGTTTTACATCTGTTTCGCCACTTATCGGTGTTTGAACAACCATTGGACGCACATTAGCAATTTTTTCTTGGGTTTGCAATTGTAATGCGGTTAATCTTGAAATATCTTCGCGCAATTGTTTTAATTCTTGCATTGCATCATCACGCGAAATACGTGTATCTTCTGTGGCTTTCACAGGTTGCGTTTTCGCGACACGTTGCACAGGCTTAACCTGTTTCACAGATTTTGCAACAGGTTTTACGTCCAATGTTTCTTCGGGTAATATAGCATCAGAATTTATCAAAGCAATTTCATCCAAACGCGGCATACGCAAAGGTGCATCACTTTGCGCCCATAAATCAGAACGCGGTTTTTGCGGTCTTAACACATCTGCGCTTGCAACAACATTATTAGCGGCAACTGTTTTTTGCGCACTGCGCGAAACAACTTTTTTTTGAATCTTCTCCGGAACAGAGGCAACATTAACCGCAGATACTGCGACAGACGGCTTGACTTCTTCGCCAAACGCAGCGCGTGCAGAAACGATGCCATTTGATACATCTACAACCGGCAAATATGCACAATATCCGGCATTTACGCACGCAAAAGAAAACAATATATATAACGGAAAACGTTGCATGTTCCTTTCCTTCCTTAATTCAATCATAGAACAAATTCAAAAAGTCAATCAAGCAAAAAATGAATATAAAAATTATATTTTTTAATTTTTGTTTATCAAGGTGGAAACTTTTTATTGATTATTTTTTACCCCCTCCCCTGGCACTTTGTGCCACCCCCTCCAACGGGGGAATTTTTAATGTTCTCCCCTTGGGGGGAGTACGGTCGAAGACCGGGAGGGAGGTTACAAAAAAACCGTCCCCACACAGGGACGGCTTCTTTCTTGGGGAAAGAAACTTTTATTCGATGACACTTAATAATATATTTCTTTTTGTCGCATTGTATGCCGCCCACGTATACCCACATTTTTCCGAACACTCGTTAGAACACATGTTGTAAAGATTGTCGCCATCCATTATCCCTTCATCAGAGACAAATACCCATACCGATGAATTCGCGTTACACATTTGGCCCCCATTTGGTTTATAACCTGTTACGCGACACCAACAATATCTTCTTTCGCCACTTGCGTTTGTTAATGTAGTTTCATCCGAGGTCCAATCAGAAACATTCCCACCATACTGTCCATTATGATTATTTCCATTTCGGGCGCTACATATCGTTTCACCAAACAATTCTGTATAATCATTGTAATCATCATAAGCACTAAATACAGCTATCCATTGCCCAGGTTCTAAAGCTGCCATTTTTTCATTTGCAAGATTACCCAAGCCCCGGTATGCATTATTCACATTCCTAGTTGAACCACCTCCGCTAGATATGATGGCAGCATGGTTCGAGTAGTTACTTACATCAAAACTAGCCATACAACTTCTCACCTTCCATCCCCCGAATGTATACCCTGGTCTGGCTGCGGGGGTTGGGGGTGTAAGTGCATCATCATATGTACATGTTGCGGGAATATTATTTCCTGTTAATTGTGTTCCATTACTATACCATGTTGTATTTATTGTGTTGGCGCTGAAGTCTGGTTCAAGCGACGCGCTGCCATTCGCAATATTTTGCGCACCCAAAACGGTTGTTGTACATCCCGGGTCGGTTGTTGGTATATTTTCGGCTGATGCAAAATTTGGGAATATTAAAAAGGAAAATGCAAAACAAATCGTTCCGATTTGTTTTAGGCTTTTAACGAAACTATCTGTGTGTGTGTGTGTGTGTAGAAAACTGCGGCTTTACGCGTGTTGACAAATTTTTTGTTCATTTTCCTTCCCCCCTTGTTGGTTCGTTTTTTGTTTTCTTTATGTTCCTATGTTATCAAATTTCAAAAATAAATAAAAGTGAAAAATCATATAAAAAAACACAGGCTTTTTTAAGCCTGTGTTATTGTGTCTGCGATTTTTTCAACAGCCAAATTTTTTACATACGATTTTTTCGCCATTTTATCAAGGCGCGCCGGATTATCGAACAATTCATCCAAAGTACTTGATAACCATTTGGCAGAAAACTTATCTTGTGCAATTGCAAAACCACCACCCAATTTTTCAAAAGATGCCGCGTTAGCCGCTTGGTCTGGGTTGATATTTAATGGCACCAATATCGCAGGACGACCAATTGTTTCCAATTCTATGACTGTGCTAGCCCCGGAACGCCCGATAATTAAATCTGCATCTATAATCGAAGATGCCATATCGCGAATAAAAGACAAAACATTTGCATGAATTTTATGTTCTGCATAAAATCTTTGCAGTTTTTCTACATTTTCAGGGCGCGTTTGATGCGTTACAAATATTTTTTTATTCTTCATTTCTGATACAGCAATTGGAACTATGTCATCCAAAATTTGTGCGCCAAGTGAACCACCTGTGACCAAGATTTTATTTTCATGTTTTAATGGCGCGTTGGAATTGTTTATAAAATCGCTGCGCACTGGTAAGCCTGTATAAACAACTTTGATTTTCGTTTGTTTGGGTAAGCCATCTACCGTTTCAAAGCTTGTCATCAAAGTTTTTACCCAGCGCAATGCGAATTTATTAGCACGTCCTATTGCTGCATTTTGTTCATGCAGATATGTTGGTATTTTCCAAACATGTGCAGCAAACACAGCCGGCACAGACGCATATCCACCAAACGCAACAACGCGGTCTGGCCGATTAAATAAAAACCTTAATATCAAAGCAACTGCAGAAATACCTATTTTTGACAAAGCAACCATTTGTTTTACTTTTGATTTAGCCCCCACACCCGAAGCCCAAACAAATGCAACGCGCGCTGTTTTTGGTTTACCATCTTGAACCATTTTCATAACACGACCATCTGTGGAAATCGTGATTTTATGACCACGGCGTGCCAATTCGTTTGCCACGCTTAATGCTGGAAAAACATGTCCACCTGTGCCACCTGTTGCAATCCATATTTTCATTTTTTACCCCCGTATCATTTATTCCATGTGTCTTCGCGTATCAATGCCATTACTATACCAAACAGCACACAGAAAGTCACAAACGACACCCCACCATAAGATATAAATGGTAATGTCATCCCTTTGCTTATCACCAAATGCAACGCTGTCATTAAATTAAAGCAAATTTGTCCGCCGAACAACGCTGCCACCCCAACTGTTGCATAGATAACAAAATTATCACGCGCATGTATCGCATGGTTTATCAATTTATTTAACACAAACAACAATAATAAAACCAATGCTATACAACCAATTGCACCCCAATCTTCAGCAATAGCCGCATACACAAAATCGTTTGTTGATTCTGGCAATACATCTTTGACATATGCATCAGACCCACTTCCAAAAAGCCCACCATGCTTGATTGAATTTATTGAATACCAAGCCTGAGACCATCTGTCTACATCAAATATATGTTGAAAACGACCACGCACATGTTCTTTGGTCATAATAACTACTGTTGCTAAAACACCCATTACACCAACGACACCTGGAATAAACTTCCATGGGAATCCCGCGACAAACAGCATAATAAACAAAACACAAATATACAAAAACAAATTTCCAATATCAGGATGTTTGAAAAATGTCGCGGCGCATATTCCAAAAACAACCAGATATGGCCACCAACTTAGCCATCTGGCACGCCATGCCTCTTTGTTAAGAAATATATCACTTCCATAAACATTGTGCATTTTGTTCAAAAACCATGCAGTTAAAACCACAAAAGCAGGCTTTAATACATCGGCTGGCATAAAGCCAAATCCACCGATGTGCGCCCAACGAGCACTTCCTTTGACAGCCACCGGATGAACCAATGTTATAAGCAAACCGATTATTCCCAAAACCAAACATACGATAGATAATCTTATAACACCTTGTTTACTTAACATGCTTGAACCAAATAAACATACCAGCCCTAAAAGATATGCAGGGATTGCTTTTTTGATAAAAAAGAACCATGGCTGTCCCATTTTTGCTGCTTCCGCAGAACCAGCTGTAATCATTGTTATTGCACCAATTACCACCAACAACAAAATCAAGCCAAGCAAACCACGGTCTATTTCAAAATACCAACTTGTTAATTTACTTTCCTCACCACGCGTAATTCTTAACATAACCTACACCCATGGTTTTAAGCGAACTTTAATAAAATCAAAGCCAAGCCAGAAAATAATACTGACATTATAAAAAATCTATCTACGATTTTTGTTTCGTCCCATCCCAATTCTTCAAAATGATGATGAAGAGGCGCACGCAAAAAGATTCTTTTTCCTGTCCCTGTCATTTTTCTACTGATTTTGAAATACATTGTTTGAGTAAATGAAGATAACAAAATCAAAACCATCATACCTGCTGCAACACCCATGATAATTTCTGACTTTAACAACATTGCAACCGTCCCCATAAAACCACCAAGTGCCAAGGACCCAACATCCCCCATAAAGATTGTTGCAGGACGCGCATTAAACCACAAAAAGCCAAGAACACCTCCAAATACTGCCCCCAACACACCATAAAGAGCGCTGGTTTCTGGCAAGAATATAACAGCATCCATAAAGCCTGTCCGAGTTGCACCATAAAGAGCCACAACCAAAACTATTAAAACAGGTAAATATAATTTAGCCAACATTCCATCCAGACCGTCTGTTATATTGGTTGCATTCGCCGAACCACAAATTACAAAATACGCAAACACATAATACAAAAAACCACATGTTATAGAAAAACCAAATAAATCACAGATATGCCATGCGTTTAATGGTAATTCTATGCTAGAACCCAAAACGATAGACAAACTGGGGACATAACCTGGCATCGTTTTGTTTATACAATACGCAAGAACAGCCACACATATTGCTTCCAATCCCAGACGCATAGATGGCGACAAACCATTTGATGCTTTCTTGGATTGACTATGTATTTTTTTATAATCATCAACAAAACCAATTGCACCAAACATCAAAAGCGAAGCAAGCGCAATCCAACCTGTTGCGTTATGCATTGGCATAAACAAAAGCGCACTGACAAATACCGCAATCAAAATCAATATCCCACCCATAGACGGGGTGCCTGCTTTTTTACGGTGTTGAATCGGAACATTTTCACTTATTGGTTGACCTTTGCCCTGAATTTTATGCATGAATTTAATAAAACTGCGCCCAAAAACAATCATTATCATAAACGCCGTTCCAAAAGCCGCGGCAAACTGGGTCCAGCCGCTTGCAAAAAAACTAAAACCGCGCCCTATTAAAAAATCCGTCAGCATAAAAAACTCCTTTTCTTTATGTGACTATTTTATCATAAAAAAATACTGAAATGAAATAATAATATATAAATATATTAAAATATACCACCAACCACAGGTCTTTCTGTTTGGACCTCTGATGTTTCTAATTTATTTGGTGCTTGTCCTGGTTTAAAAGCTTCATTTATAATCGTTCCATTCGGGTCTTGAGCAGCAGAAACACCTGTATTTCTGTTAACACGCATAAAAGTCAAGCCGTTTGGCACAGGGAAAGGTTGATTACTTTCGTTTTGTAATGCAACACGCATAAAATCAGAAAACACACGCGCAGCCATGTGTGAACCGGCGCCTTTGCCCAATGATTTAGGTGTATCATATCCCAAATATACCCCCGCTATCAAATTCTTAGAAAAGCCAACAAACCAAACATCTTTGACATCGTTTGTTGTACCTGTTTTTCCAGCAATAGTATGTCCTGGAACTGCTGCCTGTCTGCCCGTACCACGTTCAACTACACCCTGCAACATAGAAACTAATTGATATAAACTTTGCGCATCAGACAAAGGTTCGGTCTTTTCATCAGCATCCACAGGCAATAATGATTCATTCCATTCAATTTGTTCATGCTTTTGACCGTTGATAAGATTGCCATATCTGTCTTCAATATAATCAACCATTTTTGGTTCTATAGCGCGTCCGCCATTTACAAACGCAGAATACCCCAAGACTAATTTTTGTAATGTTGTTTCACCGCTTCCCAATGCCATTGATTCGTTTACAGCCGATAAATCTTTTGGATATACACCAAATTTTTGTGCTGTTTCAATCGCATCACGAACGCCTATTTGTTCAA
The DNA here is from genome assembly GCA_947303585.1 of uncultured Pseudomonadota bacterium. Classification (GTDB taxonomy): domain Bacteria; phylum Pseudomonadota; class Alphaproteobacteria; order Rs-D84; family Rs-D84; genus Enterousia. The sequence continues at coordinate 28,380 of CAMYYT010000004.1, forward strand.
CAAGACGAACCGCAGGGACATTACGCGAAGTTTCCAATGCAAAACGCAATGGGATATTACCCAAGAATTTTTTATCATAATTTTCTGGACGCCACTCTTTGTTATTTTCACGCCAGCCAACAATAGGTGCATCCAAAATCAAACTTTCTGGGCTGTACCCTTTTTCAAGTGCCGACAAATACACAAAAGGTTTAATTGTAGAACCAATTTGACGATATGCCTGTGTTGCACGATTAAAAGAACTTTGACGGAAAGAGCGTCCGCCACTCATCGCAACGATTCGTCCAGTATGTGGATTCATAGCAATAATTGCACCCTGTAATTTAGGTTCGTTTGCAGATTTGTTGGCATTGTACGCGTCTAATTCTTTGGCCAATGCCGCAGCCGCAGCGCGCTGATATTCAGGAACAATTGTCGTTTTTATATAAAGTCCTTGGTTATACAGAGTATCACGACCAATCGTTTCTAATAATTTGCGTCTTACATCTTCGGCAAAATATTGAAAATCAACCTCCATCTGGGCAGTAAAACCCGAATTGATATTCAAAGGTTCATTTGATGCAATTTGTGCTTCTTCTTTTGTAATATAGCCATCATCAACCATACGACGCAATACATAATTTCTGCGTTCCACAGCACGATTTCTATCGTTCGGTGCCTTTGGCAGAGATGCCAAAAATGCACATTCTGATAAACTTAAATCTTTCACAGGTTTATTAAAATACATCAATGCAGCAGAACCAACACCGTACGCACGCGCACCTAAAAATATTTCATTAAGATACAATGTCATTATATGTTTTTTGGAAAAACTGCGTTCCAAGCGCAAAGCCAAAATCGCTTCTTTGACCTTTCTTGAAATTGTCCTGTCAGATGTAAGAAAGAAATTTTTAGCAACCTGTTGTGTAATGGTTGATGCACCTGTAAATTTTGCATCAAATCCCAAAAGACGCATACCGTTATTCAAACTGGCGCGAATAATACCTTGGACATCAATACCCGGATGAGTCCAAAAATTTTGATCTTCGGCCGCAACAAAAGCATTTATTAATTGCGATGGCATATCATCAAAGTCAATAAATACGCGCCTTTCTTCGGCATATTCAATCAAAAGAGAACCATCACTGGCATACAAACGCGTCGCCACAGGTGGCGTATATGTAGCCAAATTTTTATAATCTGGTAAATCATGCCCATAAATTAAAATCAGTGCCGCCAATCCAGCAATAGCAGCAACTATGCACCAAAACACAAAATTGATAAACAAGCGCAAATATTTTTTAAATTTCATACGTATAATTTTATGATAAATATTTAAACTTTGCAAGTGATGGTTTCAATTAAATAAAAAAAAACCGGCAACGCCGGTCTTGTTAAAATTCAACTTTGCCGTTCGTGGCAATAATATCCCCGTTGTTTTCAAATAATTTTCCGCCAGCTTCACGTATCAATAATTCGCCGGCTGCAATTTCAGCATAATCAATCGGGTCAGATATAAACGCATCCAACTTTCCAGCAGCAACCCATGCTAAATCCAAAGCTGGACATCCTGTTTCGCGCGCGGCGCCACTAATTATTGGGCGAATACCATTTGTGTTATATCCAATTGTCAAATCAACCGGTTCTTTCAAATTAGATACACGAATCTTTTCAGAATGATATGCAGAAAATACATAAGCGCCATTACCTTTTTCTGCATAATATAATCTTTCATCTATCGGAGAATAAACCAAAGCAATTTTCGTTTCACCATTAGTACGCAAAGCCAAAGATATTGCAAAATGCGCGTTACCACGAACAAAATTAGCAGCACCAGACAAGGCCAACACAAATTCATCGCGTCCATCGCCCGTCTTTGATACATCAGGTGTTAACAAGCCCGCACTTGGGCGAACAAGCTGTAAATCAGATAATATACTTTCTTCGATTCTTGCAGATGCTTTGGCAACAAAATCACGCGCGCTGTTCAAAGATTGCTGAAGATTTTCAACTTCGCCGAAATCATGGCGCAAACCGGACGCAGTATTTTGAAGCGCTGCGAACATTTTGTTTAATTCAGTCGAACCTTTAATCAGCAAATCCATTGATATGCCCTTTTATTCAAAAATGAATTAAAATTTGAATCCTGCAAATTTACTTTTGAATTCTTCTGCACGTTTACCTTTGGCACCTTCGTTACTGCGCTGACCAGTCCAAGCTGGATGGTTCAAATTGTCAGTAGACAAAACCAAATCTTTTTTAACAGAAGAATACATTTTTACAGTTTTACCGTCAGTAGTTGTGACGTTAATTTCATGATATTCTGGATGAATTCCTTTTTTCATCTTGATGTCCTTTGTTTATAATTTATTCAATATAGCCCGAAGATTATACCTGCTTTTTTCGTAAAATCAAGATAAAGTTATCTTTGTTTTATTGTTAATATTGCCCGATACACCCAAGATAAGAATTTCCTGTCGATTCGATGATATTTATAAACTGATTTTGATTTTTCCCAGAAAACAAAGCCAAAATCGTCCCAGCATCAGTAGCCAACATATCTGTAACAGTAGCTATGGATGAATTCATTTTCTTGAAAAAACCGCTGGCAGGTCTAATTTCAGCGGCAAACAATCGATTTGTTCCATGCGTTTTAGCATGTGTTTCATCAACAATAACCATCAGCTGACATTCTGGGGATATAATCATTTTATCAACAATTGTGGCATTAGCGCCCAACAATTCCCCCCACCAGCCAGTCGATTCACAAAACACAGGATAATAAACAACCGATTCGGGTTTTTTTTCAAAAATAGAAGCCAAATCTAAATCAGACGCTATGACTTCTGGCATAAGACCGTTTTCCCCATTAATAACCTTACGCGCCAACTGGTAATCAGCATTACCAGTTGTTTTATATGGCCAGTAAAGAATCGGAAATCTACTCATCGCTATGAATTATATCAGATTCGGCTCAAATAAAAAAGACCACTTTGTTAAATAAATTACTTGATTTTTTATTTTTTTATTGAGGACCACATTTTTTTAAGGTCTTTCCACATTGTTCCGACATCATTTTTTGCTGTTTGATAATACTTGTCAGATATTTTTACTTTGAAGAACATAGAGGTTAACTGTGGAATCATAGTCATAAACATCGCGATAAATACACCCATCAAAATCACAGTAATTAAACTATCATTGTTCAAAAGCAAACCATTTATAATTTCTTGCGAATCGCCACTTTCTATGATTTCTTTGATTTTTAATATTCCACTACTTCTGCTAAATGCAGAATTTACAAACATCACAGCAAAACATAAAAATATTATTGTCAAAGCTATTCCAACCATAGCTTGAACTACATCTTCTATCATTTTACGAATCGTTCGTCCGCCCTTTGGCAACAATGTAAATTCGTCTTCGTCAAACAGCCAAGCCATCAACATTAATGGCAACATAACAAAATCCATAGCCAATTTTATAAATACTTCCAGAAAATATAATGGTATAGGCAACAGAGCATAAAAGAATAATACCAATATTAATAATCCCGCAAAAAACAACACAACGTTTGGAAAAATCGGAACCTTGTCCAAAATCTTATGCCAGTATTCTATATCAAAAGCCATATTCAACATTGTCCACCCAACCGTCATACCCAAGCCTGTGATTTGATGAACATGCGCCAATTCGCAAAGCATTTGATGCCGAAGTTTTGGCGAAAAAGCCCCACCTTGTTCAAGTTGGACATTTTTGACATCTTCCAAAGCTGTGGCAACCATGCAATTAGCGAATGTTTTATCATCTGATGATATTATCGAATCGAAAGATGTACCTATTTGAAAAGCAGGTTCTATCAAAGTGTTTGATATAAAATACGGCAAATTAAATCGCCCAATTGGGATTAATAATACTATCAATATTGTTAATTTTACGAATCTGTGGCTGAAGTTTCCAAAAATTTTTGAAGCGCTTTCCATTTTATTATTCAACATATTAGAAACAAGGCGCCATGCAATATAGACTGCCAAAAGAGCCACAGACATCGGAATAATTATTTTACCAAGGGTTTTATAAACCGATGGAATCAAAGTGGACATAGCAACCATTATGTCTGAAAAAACCTGACAGGTCCAACAAGATGAAAAAAAGTTAAATGCTTCGTTGGTGTCTACCGGAGCAACACTTCGCCATATTGAAACGCCTACGATACCAACACCTGTCGCAATCAAACCTGCCACAATTGGTGCAACCGCCCCTGCCGAAAATGGCATAGCCGCTAAAAACGCTATAAAAAATTTTTTTAACGATTTCATAATTTTAATTATACCACAAATTATTAAAAATGTGATATAATTCAATACATAATATATATAAATGTAAAGAATGTATAAAAATAGGTTGAAAATATCACGATTATTGCCCAGTTCCAAAGTCGCGTTTTTGGGCTGTGTTTTGTGCACATTATTTATTCAACCTGCAAATGCAGCGGGACTAATAGACAAATTGGACCTTTCGCCGTTCGTTCCTTTGGTTTTAGAAACTTTGATGAACGCAGCAACTTCCATTTACAAAGTGTTAATTGGCAACAACGGAACAGGATTTTTGTATTTAATCATCTATGCTTTTTTGGCTTTTTCTGTGTCGTTGTATCTTATAAAAATGCATCTACCAAAAGATTGGCTGTCCTTTTTTGGTTTTTCCGAAGGTGGCGAAATGTGGGATAATCCACCAAGCGGTATGACAATCGCAAAAAATGTTTTTATGCCTTGTTTGCGAGCAGCTATTGCTTGTATTTTATTATTACAAATCAGTCCTCAAAATATGACAAAATATGTGGTGTCGCCATTTTTGGAATTTGGTGCATACTATACAAACGGCGTTTTAGAGATGGTTACCAATCCAGAAGCAAATGCAAGTGCTGCTATTCCATGTCCTGAATCTGTTTTAGAAGAAGGATGGCTGACAAGAAACAGCTGTAATTTTCTTATTCAACCTGTTCATACTATTTCTCATGAAAACAATCGGGTAATTAGTTATGGGTTCAGACTTTTAAAATCTGGGCTGCGTGGTATGATGACATTAATTCCACACGGTGGGCAAAATTTTTTAAATGTTATCACTGGACTTTTGTTAATTACTACTTTTGTTGCATCTAATGTGTTTATGGCTTTGTTGATTATCCAAGCAATATTTGATTTTGGGACATCATTGATAATGTATCCTTTTGGTGTTACGACATGGGTTATAAAAAAATCTGACAAGTGGTTTGATGTTTTACCTGTGTTTAACCAAATAATCGATTCTGTAAAAAAGCTTATTATAACTATGATTGCGTGCGCATTTATATTATGCATAAATATTGCAATAGTCAGGGCCGTATTTAATTGGTCTTCATCAAATTTCGTTGTGGCCGCGGGTGGCACTTCTGTTTCAAATGTACCATCTGGGGCAGTCGAAAACTTTGGAACACATTCTGTGTTATGGTTAACATCTTTGCTTACAATATTTGTATTAAAAAGCATTTTTGATATGACACGCGAACGACTTGAAATGTATACCAGTGGTACTTCTAAAGATTTATATAAAAATGTGAGTGGCGATGCAAAAACTTTGTGGGGCAAAGCAAAGGCTGCACCTGGTAAAATAGAAAACATCGTAAAAATCGTAAAAAAAATAAAGAAGTAAAAAACATATGTTGGAATTAGGACAAAACATCAATGAAACTTTGGGACAATGCTGGGCGTGTCCTGTGTTTGATTATTTGTTCACAATTATTTCCAAGTGCGCCGCAATGGCATATAAAAACCTGACCTTGATTGGTGTTGGTATTTTCATAATATTGTTAAGTTTTTATATTTATAATGTTGTTTGGAACAATATTAAAAATGGCGGCAAAGATTCAACATTCAAAAAAACTCTGCAGCCTGTATTGATAAAATCTTTGGTTGCATTGACTTTGCTGGGGTTTGGTTTACAACTTCCGCGCGCTATATCAACTGTGACTTTGGAACCTGTTGCGACGATAACATTGGAATTTTCAAAAACTATTTTACCAGACGGTGGTGCAAATATAACGCCTTATGAAACGAATCAAAATCTTGGTGACAACGGTTTCTTTACAGAAGATTTGCGTATTACTTTGTTAACTTTGATAAAAGCTACCGTGACTAATTTTCAATCGTATGTAAATGTTGGGTTGAATATCATGAATGAATCTTTTTCGTTACAAAGATTGGTTGGCACAACTATAACTGGTAATTTAGTCCGGGAAATAATCATATTCTTTTTGGGATTATTTTTAACTTATAATTTTGGTAAATTGTTCATTAAATATTCGTTTTGTTTTATGGATGTTATTGTCGCAATGGCTCTATTTGCGTTTTTCTTTCCGTTGTCTATTGTATTTTTCATATTCCAAAATGCAGCAGACGCACCAAAATGGATGACGGGTTTTGGCAAATCTTTGGGAGCAGGTCAAATAAAAAAACTTATAAACGCGATAGTGTCTATAAGTGCAAGTATTTTAACGTACACCATCATAATTGCTATTATTGCTGGCTTTTTAACCCAACAGGGTGTTGATATAGACAGTTTCAGCGGAGACCCTAATTTCTTTAAAACATTTTTTGAAATCGATTTGGATAAAGAAGCTTCGTTAGAACAAATATCTGTTATCGGTTTGATTGTTTTGGTTTTCATTATAAATCATCTATCTAATCAAGTTGGCGAAGTCACAAAAAAAGTTTTATCTACTTTTGGTATAACCCAAGAAGACTCTGCATCCAAAGAAATGGGTGAAAATATGTGGAATTTAACTAATATTGCTTTTGACAATGTTAAAAATATGACAAAAATAGTTGTGACTAGTGGTGCATCAGCCCTTAAAAAAGATGGTGACAAAACAGATTCAACCAAGGATAATAAAACCGAAAAAGAACAACCAAAAGAAGATAAAAAATAATGTTTAAAAAATGGCTGATTGAAAAAATAATTACATTTGTGATATGCATAATCGCATTGGGTGTTGGTATTTGGTATTTAAGTTCTTCTATTGGTGGCACATCCTTATCTTATACCAATCTAGATTTATTTATGAAACAAATTGGTGCAGAAGGTGGTAATGCTGAAAGCGTAAACGGTTGCTTTTTATGTGGATATATTGAAAAGTTGTTCGAGTTTATTGGGGATGCAACAGAAACTTTTTGGACCGCTATTGTGCATAATTTGTGGATAGTGATGGCTATCGGGTTTGGTGTATTTATAATTATTCATACTGTTAAATATCTTCGTGAACAAGCCGCATCAAAGGATATCACAGATTTAACCACAGCAGAGCCTTCTTTTGATTTTAAAAAGTGGTTTGATAAAGTTTGGAAAACAGGGTTTAGAGTCTTGGCAGCCGGAATAATTATTGGCGCAATAAGTTGGTCGGGGACTGGCGCTTTGCGATTGATAACTAATATCACGATAACACCTGTTATGTATTTAGGAACACAAGTGTCAATGGCAGCAACTGGTGCAATCAGCGGCGAAACTTGCAATATTGAAATTAAAGCCGACACAGAAAATACAAGTGATATATTAAACCCTGTGCTTAGACCTTTTATGTGTGTTATGGGTAATCTTAATACGGTTATGCTGGCGGGTGCTGCTGGCGGTTTTGCATTGATGAATTATTCGTATCTTGGACTTGGCGGGGGAACATTTACTTGGATTGCAGGACTAGGCTTGGTTTTATTATTCCTGGTATTAGGTTTTGATTTAATTTTTCAGGTTCTAAATGTTATATTTAAGTTAATATTTGTTATCGTATTTATACCTTTGCTGGTGGCAGCAAGCGCTTTTGAACAAGTATGGAGCAAGGCTAAAGATTTGACCGGTAATGCTATTAATTTAGTTGTTAATTCAGCAGTAAGTATTATCAAAATAAGTTTAAAAATATCTATTCTTTATGCTATTGTATTTTTTGCTGCTGACACTTATTTTCCGGGCCCAAAAGACAGATTTACTTCTATATTACCGCCATTAATGGGGCAAAATATGGAATTTATTGATACACAATCTGCATCTGTCGCCGAAGTCTTTTCTTCTTGTGAACAAACCGCCACAGTTGATGGCGAAATAGACAAAGATACTTTTGTTTCTTGTTTCAAAGAAAAGAAACACGAAGTCGAACAAAGATACCCTGGGGCTTTTGATTTTATGGACGACGGGTTCTTTTTCTTGTTATTTATGATTGGTGTATTCTTCTTGTACTTTTGGATTTTATCTCCAAAGATTGATACTTTGATTGGTGGTGATTCAAAAGAATCTATTGATTATGGAACATGGGTGAAAGATACAGGGAAAGTTATTTATCACGCCCCGGGCAAAATAGTCACATGGGTAAAAGACAAAATGAAGTAGGATAAACAAATGCAGCTGAAAAAAATTTTATCGCGGTTATTGATTTGTGCTTTGTGCATCGGTTGCTTTTATACTTCTGCTGCGCCTGCGCTAGATAATGTCCCGCACGGCGATGTTGGTGAATATGGTGATTGGTTGGGTGGTGATAACATTGTAAAATTTCACGACCAGATGGATACTGATGTTGATACAATTGAACAACAATACGAAAGGCATGTTAACGATTCTAAATTTGTCCCAATCGAAGCAAAAATCGGGTTAGCGTTTATGTATGCTATATCAAGTGTAAGTGACGGTGTTTTGGGAAATCCAGATGAAGGCGGGCCTTCGCTTATAAAGTTTACAATTATATTTTTATTTGTCATGTATGCTTTTTGGATTGCGTTGGAAGCATGGAGATTAATACACGAAGGTTCAGATTATAAAACTGTAATTTATGAAATATTTAAGCGCGGCTTTATTATATCTTTTTGGGTCTTGATGTTAACTGATGACAATGCACAGAAAATATTTATGGGGATTTTGACTGTTATACTTGATTTGTCCACATATTTTTCGACAGTAATATTGGATACCGTTGCAGAAACTTATAATTTGGATGTGCCAGATATATGTAGAAATATACACGACTATGTAAATTCATCTGGCATTAAAAATGACGAAATATTATTAGGCAAAGACGCGGCTGCAAATATGATGTGTTTGCCTGGAAGATTTTCTGTGTATTTTTATAAAGCCGTTGGGCTTGGTTTCAAATGGATGGTTCAAGGCTTTCATATTGGTGAACCAACTGCAAAAATTTTTGTGGGTGGCGTTTGTGTGTATGTGTTTATAAAAACTATATTCAAATATGCATTTATGACTTTGGGGGTTGTTGCTGATTTATTTTTAAGATTGGTTATGTTACCTTTTACAGCCATAGCAGAATCAATGCCAAGCACGAAAGAACAAGGATATTTAGGACAAACTTTCAATGGATTCTTGAAAGTGTTAAACACTAAAAAATTATCTGACATAATCGCTACCTTTATTAATGCGGCTGTTTATTTTGTAAGTTTATCTATCATGATGTCAATATGCGCAACATTATTAAATGGAATTATTTCTTTTGATTCTTCGTCCAGCATCGGCGAAGAAAGTGCCATGATGATTGTAATTTTGGGTGGGTGTTTAATACTTTATATGACTGGTAAAATCGAAGACTTTGCAAAACAAATTGGTGGCAGCATAGATAATTCTTTGGGTCAAAAGTGGCAGGGAGACGCAAAAAATCTTTGGGGCGATGTTAAAAATGTTGGTGGAAAGATTTACAAAGATTGGTTAAAAAAAGATAAAAAATCTTAGATAAATTTTACAAAACTGCGTTCAACATTTTTTATACCACGTGTTTTGAACGCGACAGTCAAAGTGTTTCCATTTTCTGCGATAACAACACCAGAACCCATTTCATTATGTTGAACCATTTTACCAACTGATGATTCTATTTTTTTACAAGTTGGTTTTGTATATGTTTTTACATTTTCACTTGGTCTTGTGCGCATATTGTCATTTACAAATCGTTTATCTATTTCGCCAATAAATCGTGAAGGCATTTGATACATTCTTTGTCCAAAGACTGTACGTACCATAGCATTTGTTATTATTACACGAACGCGCGCACGCGTAATCGCAACATATGCAAGTCGCCTTTCTTCTTCAATATCATTATCTGATTTCTTTTCATTTGGGAAAATTCCTTCTTCCCATGCTGGTAAAAATACTGTGTTAAATTCAAGACCTTTGGCTGCATGAATTGTCATGATACTGACCAGATTCTTGTCATCTGATTCATTGTCATTATCATCCGTCATCATTAATGCAGCATGTTCAAGAAAAGCCGGCAAAGTATCATATTTTGAAACAACACCATTTATCAATTCACGAATATGCTCCAATCTTTCAGGGGCATCTGTATCTTTGGATTCACGCCACATTTTTAAATACCCACTGCGTTCTAATAATTGTTGCACAGCTTCTTTTGGCGCAGTATTTTGCCAATCAAAATCAAACGCAGATAAAAATTCATCCGCATTTGCCCTTTGTTGTGCTGATAATTTTGTTGTCTTCAAAGCATCCATTAATGATTTACCACTTTCGCGTAATTTAGAAATTGCAACAGTTCCTATTTTTCTGCTTGGTTTTGATATTACACGTTCAAAAGAGATGTTATCAAACGGATAAACTAATAATCTTATGTATGCAATTGCATCGCGTATTTCTGCCCTGTCATAGAATTTTTGAGCACCAATCAATCTGTATGGAACACCACGCGATGTAAATTCTTCTTCAAAAGTACGAGATATAGACCCTGTACGAATCAATACTGCAAAATTTGAAAATGTATTGTTTGCATTTCTTAAAATCGTATCAGCAACAAAGCGCGCTTCGTCCCAATCAGATGGCACAGTTAAAACATATACCGGTTCCCCGCTTTCTGCAGTATTTATGGGGCGCAAATCTTTGCCAAGTCGTCCCATATTATTTTTTATCAATGAATTAGCGGCGCCCAAGATATTCGCGCTGCTTCTGTAATTAGTTTCAAGACGAATTATTTTTGCACCAATGTAATTTTTTTCAAATTCCAGAATATTTCTTATTTCTGCACCACGCCAAGAATATATAGATTGATCATCATCGCCAACACAACAAATATTCGGATTTTCGCTGTCTTTGGTAAGCATTTTTAACAATGCCATTTGTGCCGCATTAGTGTCTTGGAATTCATCAACTAAAATATATTTAAACTGATTTTGATATTTGAGTAAAACATCTTCGTGATTTGAAAATAATTTCAAAACAAACAAGATAATATCTCCAAAATCTACCGCCCCCAATTTTAATAATTCTTCGTTATACGCGTTTACTATTTGTTGCGATATTTTGGAAAGCCCCATTTTTTCAATATCAAATATTCCTTTGTCTTTAAGGTTAGATATTTTATCTACCCAATCGGATGGATTAAATTCTTTGGCATCCAGACCTAAATCATTTATAACGCGTTTAAAGACCGCTTTTTGCTCATCTTCGCCATATATTAAAAAGTCATGGCGCAAACCAGCCAATGCCCAATTAGAACGCAAAATACGCAAACACACAGAATGAAAAGTCCCCATCCACAAATCACCACAAAGATGAGATATTTCATTATATTGCGCAACACGAAAACGCATTTCATTGGCCGCCTTGTTCGTGAAAGTTAATGCCAATATCTCCCAAGGACGCGCAAAGCCATTATACAAAATATGAGCAATTCTGGATGTTAAAACGCGTGTTTTGCCAGTTCCTGCACCGGAAAGCACCAAAAGCGGCCCATCAACAGTCGTGACGGCTAATTTTTGTTCGCTGTTCAAATCGTTCATATAATCTGCAGACATTTTTTTAATTTTCCATATTGTAATTTATAAAAGTTTTATATACAATCATTTTGTTTAGAAAACAGGAAACTTATGTCAAGAATCATTTGCTTTGATATTGAAACAACAGGATTTGAATATATGCGCGGCGACCGCTGTATTGAAATTGGCGCTGTAGAATTGATAGATGGCAAATTAACTGACAAGACTTTTCACGAATATATCAATCCCGAAGGAAAAATAATTCCGCCAGAAACTTATATGGTTCACAAAATATCAAACGCATTTTTGGAAGACAAACCAAAGATGTCTGTTGTTGCGCCAAAGTTTTTGGAATTTATCGGGGATGCACAAGTTGTCGCTCATAACGGATTGGATTTTGACTTTCCTTTTATAAATTATGAATTGGAAAAACTGCATTTGAAACCTATTCCGCGGTCACAGATGCTGGATTCTATCGTTATCGCCAGAAATCGTGTATATGGACCCAAAAGTTATACTTTGGATGCATTGGCGAAATGGTTTGGGGTTTCGTTAACTGCGCGTGCAGATGCACATGGTGCGTTGATTGACGCTGAAATTTTAGCACATGTGTATTTGGAATTGGAAAACACGGCACCAGCCATAGATATAAACGAATTAATGGACGAACAACATGCGGCTTTTTTGAAAACTCCAAAGATAGGCGCAGATTTTCCGCACCGCACATTTGAAGTACCATCTGATGAATTAGAGATACATAATCAATTTATGGATAAATTATTAAATCCAAAAAAATAAAACGGACAAAATGCCCGTTTTTTAACGTATATATACAGCAGATGTACTTTGTACAAGCTGTGTTGTAGATGTGGTATTCTGCTGTGTTGATGAAGATTGCGTATCTTGCAAGCGACACATTTCATGTTCTCTGGTATCATCTCCTCCTCTTAGCTCATAACCAGCAGGACACACAGAACACACGCCCAAATCATTACGATATTGGCTTTCGTTATCGCAAGACAACAAACAAGAGCCGTTCCACGCTGTATAGCCTGTATCACATTTACATTTTGTATTTACCCAGCCATTTTTGATTCTATTATCTGTCGTTTCACTTGTTTCATATGCGTCATTATAATTTGAATGTTCTGGGCAAAGGAACGATTGATAGAATATTTCTGAAATACCTTGAATAAGTTTTAATTTTTGTGCAGAATCTTGCGCAGATGTCATATTGCTTATCGGTACTGTTTCATTTCCACATTGACATTGGTTGTTATCACAAGAACAAGTATCGTTGCTGCTGCAATTATTATTATCAAACAATACACGACACATTTCTTCTGCCATAGGCGCATCATACGCAAACACAGCATAACCACAAGTTAATGCAACATTATAACATGCGCCCGTCATAACACGATAGATATTATCAACCGAAGCTGTTGTTGTCCAAGATGTAATCTGGGTATTTTGTTGATTATAACAGGCTTCTACTTCGGACATACAAGTTGATGCATAATTTGATACAATTCTGCTTTGTGCTGCTTTGATATTTACCATTGCACGTTTGACATAATTCACAACAATATCATTATATGGTTTATAGGTTGTCTTTTTTGCGTTTTTATCATAAGTATAATATTGACATTTATCTAATACTGGGCGACATAATCCACCATCTTTGACCGATTGACCTGTCCCAATTTTTTGCATCAGATAATTCACTATACATCCACCATCATGATTAGCGCAAGTAGTATCATTCGAAGAATTTTTAATAAATTCTGTCGTGATGTTTGTATTGTTATAATTCGTCATAAAATTAGTTATGTTCGCAATATTGCGTCCCAAAACTACATTACCATTTTCATCAATATAACGTTTGGTTGGATCAAGACACTTTAAATAATCTTCACCACACACCATATCGTCAAGCATACATTTATCCAGCGCAGCAACACAATCTTTGGCATCATATTCGTTCTTGTTTTGTAATACCGCAAGACGCGCTTTTTGCAGCATTAAATTAGCGCTGCGAACATTATTCAAAAGCGTTTGATTTAATTTTTCCAAACCTTGTTCATACGCCATACAATCTTTATCAATTGCCAATTCATAATTGCCAGAAATTTGACTTTCTGTGCCACCTGCATCTTTGCAACGATTAAGAACAGTTTTACAACGCTTTTTGGCTTCGTTATAAAGAGCCGTTCCACGTTTCGAAGAAATATCATTAGACGAAGTATTAAATATATCAAGCCCAAACAAATTTGAAGAATCCGATGAAAAATCAAATTCCATATCCAACAATGACGACATATCGTTATTTGAATCATTTGTCGCAGTTGAACTTGGGTCCTTAATCATATCAGCAATATCATCCAATAACGAACGCGTTTGCGTATTATCTTTTGTTTTATCTAATTCCAGTTCTGCTTCGGTTGCAGACATAATCGCACGAATTTCATCCGCAGACAAACCAATATAACGAATTCGTTGCGCAACATCGTTTAATTCTGTATTCGCATCTTGAACCGCCTTTTGAGCCTTGACATATCTATCAAGATTTGCAGAACATGAACATCTTTTTTGATTAGTATCAACAACACTGCAATATTGATCCATGCATTCGTTATATTGCTGTTGACAAGTGTTGTTCAAATCAGATGTCTTTTCCAAAATATCTTTGGCAGCCGCCAAAGATTCTGCCGTTACTGCTTTTGTTTTCGTAGAACTGTTTGCCGCACGATTTTTTATTCCACGCACCTGTTCATCTATGTTAGAACCTGTTTGAATGCCAGTATTCCCGATTGTTGCACGCCCCCCTACTTCGGCAGTAGATGCACGCAAAACAATCCCAGCACGACGAAGCGCAGGATTACTGTTTATACTGGCCTTTTCTGTTCTGGGGTTACGACCACCCGTATTCACAGCCGCTTCCAAAGTGGAACGAGTTGTGTTTTTACGATTGCTTACAGAACGCGTTGTTGCGGCTTCTGATTGATTTGTTGAACGCCCAGAATTGTTTTGCACCGAACGATTAACCGCACGCGCAGAACGATTTTTAACAGTTGAATTTTCTGTTTTTTGTTCAACATTTTCATTTGAATTTTTCGTTGGAATTGCACGAGATATAGCAGCAGTCGCCGCAAATGCATTTGCGGTGACAAAAAGACCGATGAAAATCCACAATGAAACCTTTTTCATCTCTCTTGTCAATTATATCACAAAAACAGAGCAAAAAAAAGAAGATTTAGATAAAAAACACCGCCCAGTTGGGCGGCGTCGATAAATAACTGTTCGTTATTTTGATTCTGTATCAGGAACAACAGAAACTGTTTTTCTGTCGCCGTTGCCACGTTTGAATTTGACAACACCTGCGATTTTTGCGAACAAAGTATGATCTTTGCCCATACCAACATTCAGACCTGGATGAACAGCTGTACCACGTTGACGAATGATGATATTACCTGGGATAACGCGTGATCCACCACTTTTCTTCACACCCAATCTGCGTCCGGCTGAATCGCGTCCGTTTGTTGATGCTGAACCAGCTTTCTTATGTGCCATAATTAAACTCCTTAGGTTCTTATAGTGGGTCTGTTATTAGGCCTTGATTGATTTGATTTTCAAAACCGTGATAAACTGACGATGTCCGGCAGTTCTGCGATAGTTTTGGCGACGTTTTTTCTTGAACACCAAAATTTTATCATCACGTTTTTGTTCGATTACATCAGCCACAACTTTGGCACCACTAATGAAAGGTGTTCCAACTTTGTCGCCAACCATTAAAACTTGGTCAAATTCGACCGAACCAGTGGCATTAAGTTTTTCAACCTTTACAATATCACCTTCGGTTACGCGATATTGTTTGCCGCCAGTTTGAAAGATTGCAAATGTAGCCATTATACTTTCTCTTTTGTTAGTTTTTGTTAATGTTAAAATTTCGTTTGTAATCGCAGCACTTTCGGTGCGGATGCACAAAATTTTATGCAAATTATACCTATAAAATATCAAAAGTCAATGTTTTTGTTGAAAAATTTATGCAAATCAGATTTTTAGATTATAAAAAATACCGCCCAAACGGGCGGTCTGTTTTAATCTGTTGCATTCTGAGTTAACGTCTTTTTCCAGCCGCGCAAACAGTAATTACTTTCTGTTTGATCGTTGTCAGATATCCCCCTAGAAGAATCGCAACCCAAAGCTTCTCGCAAACATTGTTCACGCAAAGCGGCAGATTTACCACTTGTTGCGCCAACAGCAGCTGCTTCTTCGCCCGTACCATACAAAATTTCACTGATTGTTACAATGTTACGGCATGCTTCGCGCCCTTCGTAAACAAATTCACCATTATCATCTTTGAGTTTACAAGAACCATAATCTGCAACATCAACAACCGCAGTTAACTGAGATTGCAATGGCGAACAAATCATAGTTTCGTAACAATGCGGAACCTGGGAAACTTGGGAACAATATGCCTTGATTCTGGCAGTTGTCCATTTTTCTTCGTCTTCGTAAGTTTCATAACAATCCCATATTTCGCTTATACATTCATTGAAATTATCAATCGCGCTTTTAGCATCAGCAAGTCTTTTGTTTTCTTCTTCTTGTCTAAATTCAAGACGTTTTGCTTGCAACGCTTGTTCGGCAGCAATCTTTTGATAATTAATGTTTTGCGCCGTTTGTTTCAATGCCGCACCATAAGTATCACACGCCGCGTTAGCATCTAATAAATATTTCTGCATAATACTGCGTCTGGCATCCGCAACCGGTCCACGCAACGAATAATACGGGTCAGACGATGCACTTGACACCGTTCTGGTTCCTGTCGTTGTTGTAGTTGTAGTCGTATAACCAAAACAAGATGCAGAAGATGACAAAGTCGATGTATTATTACTTCTGTCGTTCAAAACAACGTCACCCGTATCAGTATCAACAGAGATATAACTGTTGTAATTAAATGGACAATTAGAAGTTGCACCGTTTGCACATTTTACACGAACTGTTTTACCATCTTCGGTTACAGATTTCGGCGTTCCGCACGCTTCATAGATTCCGTTAAAGCAAGAATCAAGCACGCGTCCGCAAACATTATTATGAGCATATTGGAACAAATCGTATCCCCATTTGTTTGCCAAAGAATCCAATTCAGCATTTGAAGTCGACGAATCTGTGATACCAGCCAAAGCATCAACATACTTTGCCGTTGTTGCATACTTGCTTATCATAGCATCAGTATCGTTTGTTGTATATTGTTTTGCCAAATCTTTGGCATCTGCCCATGCCTTTAATTGTGCCAAAATATCCGAAGACGAACCATCAATATTGCTGATATCAAAACCAAAATTGTTGCTGTTTTTGTTACAATATTCAGGCATATTGCATGATGCAACAGTACCATCATCATTGTATGATGGATGTTCTTCGCACCACGTGTTTTTATCTTCTGCCTCTTTATACGACACGCAATTCATAACTTTTTCAGCATCCGTCAAAGAAAATGCGTAAGATAAATCTTTACCCTTACCCTTGGTTGAAATCAACAAAGACAATTGACCAGACAATTTAATCAATTCTTCGTTTGCAGTTTCCAACGCTTCTTCGGCAGCCAAGAAATTATTAGCACGACCAGCGCAAGAACAACGGCCCTTGGTATCACTTCTGGCGGTACAGATTTCATCCATACATGTGTAATAACTTTCCAAACAATTTGAATATGCGTCCGCAGAAATCAAACCCGTTGTAGAATCAATAATATTTGCGTATGAACCCGTGTACAATTTACTGCTTAAATACGAATATGTAGTTGATGTTGTACCAGCACGTGACCCCGCAGACATCACTGTCCCCGTAGCACCCACGCGCGATGGTGTTGAAGATGTACGCGCACGGACAGCGCGATTATTGGTCGCTGTCGTACGATTTGCAGTATTAGAACGAGACACCACATTACGAGAAGTTGCGTTTGTTGAACGCGTTGGTGTTATAGAACGCGAAGAAACACTTCTGTTTGCCGTACCACGAGACACGGTGGGGCGCGACGCAGTTTGAACACTGGGACGAGCAACCGTTGAACGCGACACGTTTGCACGCGAAGTTGTTGATGTTGCGCGCGGACTGGTTCTGCCTGTTTTTTGTGGCAATGTATCAGCAGGCGCGATTGGGTCTGCAAACACAGAACGCATCGAAATAAATGTCGAACAAACGAAAAACGCAGCAGCCAAAAGAAACACTGTCCCCATGGCGTTTTTACAAGAATTTGCATTTATACGAAATGTCATAAAAATCTCCTGTCCTTTCATTATACGCAAAACGCCCGAAAAATCGGGAAAAAGCATATAATTATCCTTTACATAATTAAAATTATAACATTTTTGTTGAATTATGTAAACAATAAAAATTAGGTTCTAGGCATATAATCTTTGAGATTTTATTAGACACAAAAAATAAAAATATTATAATCAAGTCAAAGGAATTAAAAATGAGAAAAATTCTAGCAGCTTTGGCTTTTTGCACAATGTTAAATTCATCTTTTGCAGACACCAATGTATTTTTTGGTGAAAAGATAAATTCTTTCGCTCTTTATGGTGCGCAAAGCACAGGTTCTGGTTCTTTGTTAAAACTGGTTCAACCAGGAATTTGGGATTTTAACCCACAGACTTTGATAATGGTACAATACAGCCAACCCATAAAATTCTTTCGTCTTGATTCGCGACTTAATCTTGATATCGGACAAAATTTTGCTTATAAATCCAGCCACGGATTGCATTTTTTAGGTATCGGAATATCTGTTGATTCTGCGCTTTTGCAATATGATGGCTGGTATATGGGAATCGGTATTGGACCGTTTATGCGCGACAATATGGACAGATGGGTAGAAAGCCGTTTAGTGTTTGCTGAAAAAGTTTTTATTGGAAAAAATTTGAACGATAATTGGAACATAGAACTGTTCACTATACATTTTTCAAACGGCAATTTTACACCTGTTAATGAAGGGTTTAATTTCGCAGGTTTGGGTTTTGGGTATAAATTCTAGGCATTTGAGAATTCATACCTGTGGTTTTCTTTACAAAAATAAAACATAATATGATTGTCTATGAAACACAGCAAGTCCAAAGATTTTATATCGACGGCGGCTTGAGTTGACTAGACCCAGCAATGCCCCACATACTGTGGACGCGGCGTTGCAGACGGCCGCTTGCATGACCTTCATTTCAACAATGATACTAATTGCAAGCGGCTTTTTCTTTGTATCTGTTCCAATATTTCATAAATATTTGCATATCTTTGTTTTTATCGTTTGTTATTGATAAACTATCAAAATCAATTAAACCTATGATATTCATATCGTTATCAAACAAAAAATTGCGAACATTTAAATCAAGATGTGCCAGAACACTTTCATCCGTGACTGGTTCTGGTTTCGTTTTTTTAGAAGTCGTTTCCAAAGCAACGCAAAAACGCGCCGCATTTGGAATTTTATGTAAATTTATGTTTTGCAAAGAAAATATTATTTGTTCAACTTGTGTCAAAATTTTTGCTTCATATCGCAAAACAAATTTTTCATCAAAATCGTATATACTTTTACCTTCTATCTTTTCGGTGGCATAGATATTATCAGCCTTGCCTATATAAACCTTTGGGATGTTTACAGAAACATTATTACGGACATAATTTACCAAGAATTCAAAATTTTCCAATTTTTCATGCGACATCTTTTTAAATATCTTTACAAAATATCTATCATTAACCACACATACAAACCGCGATGGTGTATGCTGGCGCACAAATTTTATTGTATGTGCTTTTTCGCCAAAAACTTTTTTCACAAATCGTGCAACGATTGGGGAATAGAAAAAATTATTCACATTACCGCGCGCATTAGAACGCCGACGCGAACCCAAAACAAAACACGCTAGAAAATTTCCAATATAAAAAGGGAATTTCATCATAAACCTTTTTTTGTTTTTCAAAAGGTATTATGACACAATTCCCATAACAATCAAAATATTTATTTTTTATCTTCTATATCTTGCTTCATAAGGGAGAAACAACGACAACAAAGGAAAATTTTGTTCTATTTTTTGTATTTTCGCATCGTACTCTTTTTTGGTTGATTGGTATTTTTTATAGGTTTTATACGATGGGCAACTTTCGTTTTGACATCCATCTTGGTGTTCAAAATTAGGGCAATAATCTATTGAATCTACCTCAATCACAGGTTCCCATTCGCCATAACTGACCAATGTTTCTTTGTATTTAAAAAAACACTTGTGTTTATCTTGGTAATATTTGCCAGAAATTTGCGCATCGTACTTTCTTAATTTTTCAGCAAGTTTAATCGCATCCAGTTTTAAAAGTCTGTAATCATAAAGTCCCATTTTTTACTCCTTTGATTAAAAAAACATCACTGAAAAGTGATGTTTCTTATTTTTGTTTTGTTTTAACAGCATCTATTAAATTATTTTTTATTTGCAATGTATCTATTGAATTATTATCTGGACCAGATTTGGTTGTTTGAACTTCTTGGTCTAATTTATATTTTGATACAACAAAACTTAATGCCATAGTAGCACCACCAACAGATAACATAACCCCTGCATATACAGCAACAAGTTTAATTAAACTGCACAAAGATTCTTTGGGTGAAGAATGAATATGGTGCACATCTCTGCACAATTCATCAGCCCAATCTTTGTCGTACATTATTTTTCCTTTTTTCCCTTTCTTTGACACAAAAAAAACACCACCATAAAAGGTGGTGTTTTAAATTAACAACCTGTTGTGCAAGTTGGTTTTACGCGTGTATATGTGCCAGCTGGAACATATTGAACAACTGGTTTGTATTGTTGCACAGTTTCGCGAACAAAATATTCACGTTTTACAACTTCTTCTTGTGTACCACAACCCAAATCACATCCGCCGCTGTATGTTTGAACTCTTTGCATTGGTGCAGATTTAGTTGTTGTACGAACGATACCATTGTCGCATTCAACAATTGTGATTACTGCACGACCATTTCTTGTAGCGCGATCCAATGCTGCGCGCATTTCGCCTTCGTCACAAGAATTTACTGATTCACGATACATGTCTGCCATTGCAACTGAAGAAAAAAGAGATGCAACCAAAGACAACAAAATAAATTTTTTCATATCAAAACCTTTTCGTTTGCTCTCTCTCCCAGCCATCATAGCCTATATTTTCATGATTTCAAGAAAAAATTGTCAAAAAACACTATTTGTTCATTTTTTATTGTTATTATATTTTCTTGTGTTATAATAACAGAGATATGCATATATCTGCATATTGGGCTTCAGAACCCGCCTACAGGCGTCTGTTAAGACGAAAAACTCCAACAAAAAAATGGTTGGAGTGTGTGGAATAAATTGAATAACACACGCAATTACTTGTAGATTGTTCTGAAACTCCAACCACCTGTTTTTCTGGTGGTTTTGTTTGTTTTATAGCAAAGAGGTATGAACATGAAACATTTTTTTGCCAATTTCATAGCTATGTTTTTTATATCAAAAAAATTACGCAGACGAATTCGAAACAAAATTATGAAAAAGGAAAAATCATATAACCCACAAGAAGAAAAATTGTTAAATATTGAACAACAAATTTCTGAAAAACAACATATTTTAGACACATTAGAACAAAAATATAAATATTTATCTTTAAAAGCATCATGGTTAACCAGTAACAAAGGCATATTACCACTGCCTGGTCGATTCAATGAATACGACTTAATTTTCTGCATAGGCGCAAGTTGCCATGGAACAACCATGTTAAAACATTTTGATTTACGTCGATTTTCAACACCTTTTGATTATACTGCTGGCATAGCTCCTGATGGCTGGCTAACCAACCCCGATATTTACAGAGATACAAGATTCAAAGAAAAAGTCAAAGCCTTATGCGATAATTTTAAAGATTGGTTAGAGCCAGAAAATTTTAAATATGTATCCCAATATATTAATTCATCAGTTTCACACCTTCAAGTCGTAAACTCAAAAACAGGTATTCGATATATTCATGAATTTCCCGCCAATCAAGATATAATGCAACACATGCCAGAATTTATAGAAAAAAATATTCGTAGAATAAAATATATGTATGATGCCATAGATACATCACAAAAAATTTTGATAATTTGGATATCTGGAATATGGGACCAAACAGTTGTATTAGAAAAAAATGTCCCAAGCAAGGATATTAAATGGGCAGCAAAAAACCTGAAAAATATGTATCCTAATAAAATTTTTGATTTTGTATTTTTTGAACCAGATGGAACAAAAGAAAGATTTGAATATGAAAAAATCGAAATTGCACCTGGGGCATTTAGAATAAAATCAAATCACTTTCTTAAAGATTTTGAATATAACTTTGTGCACACAGCTCCTGATTATTTTCCACATATACACGTCATATCAGAAATGCTTGACAATATAAAATTATCAAAAAACGCATTTAAATTACCAGACAATATCATTGATGAAGGTTTTTAATCAAAGAATTTATGCCTGATGTAAAATAAAAGCAGATATAGTAAAACAAATTTTATGAAAAAAGAATTTGATGTAAAATCTGCTATTATTTTAGGGATGCATGACGCGCTGGTATCGCTAACAGGATTAATTGCAGGGCTTTATTTTGCCTTTTCAAACACAGATATTATCATAATTTCATGTATAATTTCATCTATCACGGCATCACTATCAATGGGTGCTGCAAATTATTTGGCTGTGAAATCCGTTAATCAAAAGTTGGCATTAAAATCAGCACTTTTGACCGGGGGCGCGTACATGATAACCTGTGTGTTTTTAATTTTTCCTTTTTTCGCCGTAAAAAATCAAACCAGCGCATTTATCGCATCAATAATTATGGCAGTATTTATCATATTTTTCTTTAATAGATTTTTTTACCAAGGAAAAAGATTTTATAAACATTTTTTCGAAATGCTTTCTATTTGTACAACTGTTTCTGTTGTTGCGTTTTTGATTGGTGATATCGCCAGCAAAATTTTTGACATATAAAAAACCGCCTTAATCGGCGGTTAAATTTATTAATAAACTTTTTCTAGACTGTCACGACGATTTTGAATTTGTTGTTTTGTTTGCAGATATTCATTGTAATACGGCAAAGTTTTTTCGTATCTTTTTATTTCGTTTTCGATTTTAATTTGTTTAGCACGCTCTTGCTTTCCCATATTTACCAATTTCACGATTGCATAAGTTCCTGCCACTAAAACAATGACAGTTAAACAACAACCAATAACGTTTATTATTGTCCCCTTTCTATATGCATTTTTTGCTTTGGTTTCTGCTTTTTGTTCGCGTTTTTCTGCTTCGGTTTTGCAAAGATTATACAACCATTCAATTAATTGGTATATTGGGGAATCTTGCCAATAAACCCCTACTGGGTATCCTATTGCAAAATATGTGCCCAAAGTAGGTATAACACGTGGTGAAATAGACATACCATCTATTATTATGCTGTTGCCTTGTTTTTCGATATTATATTCTTTGTAATGTATTAATAAATAGTTAAGACGTTTGATGGCTTCTTTATCTGTAATCTTTAGCCAATCTTTTGGGATTTCGTGTTTTGGCGTCTGTGTTTTTGACATTGTTATACCTTTTGTTTTAATAAATTTTTTGAAGGCTATCTTGCTTTACTATTTCTTGTTTTTTTATGGCATCTTGAATTCTTTTATCCATCATTTTTTCAAATTTTTTCTGCTGTTCTTGCTGGTCAATTTTAATTTTGTCAGTAATATAAATAGCAGTCGCACACAAAACTGCGATTCCTATAACAGTTGTCACAAAAGCAGTATCATGACCGATTTTGCCCCAAAAAGATTGCACTTTTTCTGTGAAAGTTTTTTCTGATTTTTCTTGTTCACAAAGATAAATTAATCGCGACAAATAAAAGCCAACTTCGCAGTCCACAGTAAAACTGCGTTTATTTATAGTATAAACTGTGAACTTGTTATTCAATATCGTTTTTTCTTCTTTGCGAATATCAACATTACCAATCAAAACATGTCTGTCACCAAGTATGCTGATTTTATATCTTTTGTAATTTTTCAATAGATATTGAATATCACGCAAAGCCTCTTCTTGAGATACATGCGACCAATCATTTTGAAAATAACGTTTTGTAAACATAAGAAGCCTTTTTGTTTAACGTACATTTTGAACAGTGTCTTTGATGGGTAAAGTTTTTACTGCTTTCATTTCTTTATATTTGTGTTCAATTTGCTTTTTTGAATTACTTTGTGGAGCTTCTATCATTTGAGTTTCTATGAATATCGTTCCCCATATAAACAAGCCGCAAATCACAGAAACCCAAGCAGTCAAAGCAACTTTGGATTTTGTTTCATTTTGTTTTTCTTGCTTTTCCGCTTCTTGTTTACATGCATAAAATAATTTACTACAAAGCAAATATATGTCTTTGCTTTTGAAATAATCATAAATTCGATTATTCACACGAAAATTTGGAGCGCCATAAGTATAATTACCACCAAATTTGATACCGTTGAGATTGTGTTTTAATCTTATACCCGCAATAGATATATAACCATACGGTCCAAAAGTTATTTTATATTCCTTGTAATTTTCCAATAGATATTGTAAATGTTCAATCGCTTCTTTATCAGATATTTTCGACCAATCATCAGGGAAAGTATGTTTTACAGACATGATAACACCTTTTTACTTTTTACGGACATTTGTCAAACTGTCGCGATATTGTTGAATTTGTTTTTGTGTTTCTTGGTATTCTTTATAGTATGGCAAAGTTTTTTCGTATTGTTTCACCTGTTTTTCAATATCTCGTTTTTCGTGTATAGATGAAGTAAGCCATATAAATGAAAGCGCAGCCATTGTTACCACAGAGCCATAAAGCAGTATGAATTTTGCATCTTTCCACCAAAAAGCAGCCCTTTCTTTGAAAGGTTTCGCTTCAAATTCGCATTCTTTGAAAAGCTGACTTAACAGGAAACCATTTGATGCATCTGCATCATTTCTGTCGTATGTTTTTTTGTTAATCGTATATAGATTGTATAACACGCCACCCATTTCTACATCCGCACGATATATGCGAATATTATCATCCAAAAGCAAAGCGTTTTTGTTGATAAATTTTATTTTATATTTTTTATAATTCCTAAGTAAATAAGCAATATTATCGTAAATATGTTCTTCTGAAAGTTTTGACCAATCATCGGGGAAAGCACGTTTTACAGACATGATAATACCTTTGTGTCTTTATCTCTCTATTATCCCGCATACGAAGGACATTATAAAACACAGATTTTATATTGCAACAAAAAACCGCCGTAAATCGGCGGTTAAAATTCGGTTTTTATATCGATATCTGGATTTAATTCTGGCGACGACCTACTCTTCCGTGGCTTAAGCCAAAGTACCA